>NZ_CANCWQ010000005.1:0-85086 GCF_947381555.1 Limosilactobacillus pulli | reverse complement strand
GATAGGATGGAAGTGGAAGTGCCGCGAGGCATGGAGCGGACCATTACTAATCGGTCGAGGACTTAACCAAGTTTTGGTTGTTCTCATTAAGCGTGATAAGAGATGAATATTGTTTAGTTTTGAGAGTGCAAGCTCTCAATCCTGAAAGGGATTAGTGTGGTGATGATGGCTTGAAGGATACACCTGTTCCCATGCCGAACACAGAAGTTAAGCTTCAACGCGCCGAAAGTAGTTGGGGGATCGCTCCCTGCGAGGATAGGGCATTGCCATGCATTATTCCGGCATAGCTCAGTTGGTAGAGCACCTGACTGTTAATCAGGTTGTCGTCAGTTCGAGTCTGACTGCCGGAGTCATTGAAATACTTACCGGTATTTCTTTTGCCAACTTAGCTCAGCTGGTAGAGCATCTCCCTCGTAAAGAGAAGGTCGTAGGTTCGACTCCTATAGTTGGCATAATTAATAAGGCTTGATGTATCAAAATGTTGATGCATCAAGCCTTTTGTTTTTTATTTGAAATTTTGTCTATCAAATCGATTGTGTATAGGTCAACCACCATCGGCTAAAGTCGATGGCTTATGGGCAAACACCCCAGTATTGAGTATCCGAACCACAATTTGCATAGATACGGACGATTTACTCAAACAGCCACGGTTGCTTGAGCAGTGATCATCTAATTACCAATGCCTTTTACATTCCCAGGTTGCCATAGGAACGAGCCTAGCTTTTTTGACTAGGCTTTTTGTTGTTTCTGGAGTCCTTTTTCTAGAATGTTTAGTGCTGCATTGTAATCACGGATATGATGAACATGGCACCGTGGACATACCCATTCACGATCTGCCAGTGTCAGCTTTTCGGTCCCGTCACTTCCCATTACAAAACCGCAGTCATGACAGGTTTGGGTCGTGTTTTTAGGGCTGACCGTGATAAATTGACGCCCATAGAGATCCGCCTTGTAAGCCAACATGTTCAGGAAAGACCGCCAGCCAACGTCAGCAATGCTCATTGCCAAGGCATGATTTTTTAACAGATTCTTACTCCGCAATTCTTCGTCTACAACGAGATCTTGGTTCTCGATCAGTGTTGTAGACGTTCGTTGAAGAAAATCATGGCGTTGGTCAAATACCCGTGCATGGATCTTAGTGACTAACAAACGCTGCTTCTGGTAGTTTTTACTTTCTCGCAAAGAACGCTGCTCTTTTTTAGCCCGGCGCTGTCGGCGTGAAAGAATACGCTGTGCTTTGGCTAGTTTACCTTTGATCGTTCGATAGTAGCGTGGGTTGGCGATGGTTTGACCATCACTAGTAGTTAGAAAGTTTTCCGTGTTTAGGTCAATGCCAATTTGCCGATTAGTGCGGCTAAGCTTAGGAACAAAAGGCGTATCTGAACCTAATTGCAGCGACAAAAAGAATCGATCGGCGGCATCTTTGGAAATGGTCACCGTACCAATGCGTGTTTCGCCTTGACGATCCAATAGTCGCTGCTGGTCATTGGCAACTAGTAGCAGTCTGCTAAGCGCTGCTTTTGAATTATGAAACCCTCAAGATGTCTTTCTTAATCAAATTAAATTTTGATGATATAATCACCTAAAAGACATAAGAGGGGCGAAACTAATGAGCAACGTGGATGTGGATATTGAAGAGATCTGCCAGCTGACGCAAAGAGGACTCAATGAGCTGTTGGAACAGGCTAAACTGGAGTCTGGTGATCTGTTTGTCTTGGGATTGAGTACCAGTGAGGTTCAGGGCAAGATGATCGGTAAGCATTCCAACATCGAAATTGGCCGTACGATCGTCAAAACAATGCTAGAAACGCTAACGCCAATGGGGATTCATTTAGCCGTGCAGGGTTGTGAGCATCTAAACCGAGCATTGGTAGTCGAAAAATCCGTCGCCAAAGAAAAAGGATTTGAGATCGTCAATGTTTTTCCACAGATCAATGCCGGTGGGGCTGGACAGATTGCAGCATTTGAAAACTTTGCTGATCCGGTTGAAGTTGAGCATGTCGTGGCTAATGCCGGTATGGATATTGGTGATACGTTTATTGGCATGCACGTTAAGTTTGTTCAGGTGCCGGTACGCACATCAGTCAAAGAAATTGGTCAGGCTCATGTGACCTACCTGCGCTCGCGGCCAAAATACATCGGCGGGCCGCGAGCAAAGTATGAGTGGGATCCATTTAACGAAAAGTAAAAAAACAGTCTTGAAATTGTGCATCTGCATGATTTTAAGGCTTTTTTTTAGCGAAAATCTCAATAAATAATTGTTATCGCTTACATTGAGCTATAATAATTATTTTATTAACTTGGAGTGTAAATTAGCATACGATTTTAAAATTTTGTGAACGCTGATAGCTTTTTAAGATCTTGCGCAAACGGTTTCAAAATACCTTGAAATAGCGATTTAAGGCACTAAAACGTGGCTGTTGGTTTGACGGAATGTAGATGATCAGTATATAATAGTAAACGTTATTTTAAGGAATTTATTACCTTCCTTTAATCTTTTTGACTTTTTCAATAATTTGATTGAACTTTTATTAGATTCAATCAAAATTTGGAGGAAATGGAATGGATAAGCAAAAACAATTAGACACGTCCTTCTTTGGGCAACCAAGAGGACTGGCTACGCTGTTCTTCACTGAAATGTGGGAACGGTTCAGTTACTACGGGATGCGTGCCATCCTGCTGTTCTACATGTACTATGCCGTAAATAAGGGCGGTTTGGGCATGGACCAGGCAACGGCTGCTTCAATCATGTCGATCTATGGTTCGCTGGTATACCTTTCTGGTGTGATCGGCGGCTGGCTGTCTGACCGGCTTTGGGGGCCACGCAAGACCGTCTTTATTGGTGGCGTTTTGATCATGTTTGGTCACATTGCCTTGTCACTGCCGGCCGGTACGACGGCGCTGTATGCTTCGATTATCCTGATCGTTATCGGGACTGGTCTTTTGAAGCCAAACGTCTCTGAAATGGTCGGTGGTCTTTACAGTGAAGAAGACCGGCGTCGGGATGCCGGTTTCTCGATGTTTGTCTTTGGGATCAACTTCGGGGCCGCTATCTCGCCAATTGCGGTTCCTTGGGCTGCTAACGGTTTTGGCCTGCACCTGTTTGGCAACGAAATGAACTTCCACGCTGGTTTCTCACTGGCTGCCATTGGGATGTTCTTTGGTCTGTTGCAATACTACATTGATGGTAAGAAATACCTGCCAAAAGACAGTCTGTACCCAGATGATCCAATTGACAAAGAAGATCTTAAGCCAATCATCAACTGGACGATTGTTGCTGTAGTCGTGTTGGCAATTGTTCTCGGTTTGATGGGCGCCATGGGTCAGCTGAACATCAATGGTATCATCAACCTGATTACGGTTATTGCTATTGCACTGCCAATCATCTACTTCATCATGATGCTGAACTCCAAGAAAGTTACCAAGGTTGAAAAATCACGGGTTGTTGCTTACATTCCGCTGTTTATCGCCGCTGCAATCTTCTGGGCCATTGAAGAATCTGGTTCGGTTGTTCTGGCACTGTTTGCTGCTCAGCGGACAGTTCTGCACATTGGCGGCTGGCACTTTGCTGCAGCAAACTTCCAGACTTTGAACCCACTGTTTATCATGATCTTGACGCCATTCTTCGTTCAACTATGGAGCCGTTGGAAGAATCAGCCAAGTGCTCCTGGTAAGTTTGCCGCTGGTCTGGTCATCGTTGGTCTCTCATTTGCCTGGATGGCACTGCCAGGGATTATTCATGGCACGACTTCTGGTAAGGTCAGTCCATTATGGCTGGTTGGCTCATGGTTCATCTGTGAAATTGCCGAAATGCTGATCTCGCCAATTGGTCTGTCGATTACGACCAAGTTGGCACCAGTTGCCTTCCGCTCACAAATGATGAGTATGTGGTTCTTGGCCGACTCAGCTGGTCAAGCCGTCAACGCACAAATCGTTAAGTTCTACACGCCAGGTACGGAAATCCAATACTTCCTGATCGTTGGTGGCGTAGCAATCGTCTTTGGGATTGTGCTGTGCTTCTTTGTTAAGCGAATCCACGGCTTGATGGAAGGCGTTGACTAATAAAATTAATTAGCGTTCGCGATTTGCTTCGCGGACGTTTTTTAATTTATCTAGGATTATGTTATCCTTACTTTCAAGGAGGGATCAAGAATGGTTAAGCTGGCAGTTAGCAGCGATAATCACCTGGATGTCAATCGAATCTTGTCTACGCGAGCTTTGCATATTCAAGCAAGCTGGCTGTTAAGGCATGATATCGACTACTATCTATATGCTGGCGATCTTTACAATAGCTTTTCGCGCACGCGCCGCTATTTTTCTGCGCTGCAGCGATTGGTTGGCGAACGGGTTCAGATCTATTATGTCCTGGGAAATCATGATATGCTGTCGCACGCGTCATACCAAGACGTTGAGCACCTGGCGGATCCAATGTATCTGCACAATCAATACGTTGATCTGCCAGGGACAGACTGGCGCCTAATCGGCAATAATGGCTGGTATGACTACTCATTTTCTGACTATGCTCAGCAGCCACAGAAAGTAGCTCAATGGAAAAAGGTCTACTGGGTTGATGCTGCAGTCAAACAGCCCATGCCTGATTCGCAAAGAATGGGGTTGGTGCTGAATCAGGTTGAGCAGCAGCTGGCAATGGCCCAGGCGGCTGGCAAAAAAGTGATTTTTTTAACGCATTTCGCACCTAGAAAAGCTTTGCTGAGTCCCAAACCGTCATTTGTCCAAAGCCAACGACAGCTGAGAACCTACCAGATGATCAATGCAATGATGGGCAGCGAGCGTTTAGGCGAGCTGTTGGAAAAGACCCCAAACGTAAAGTATGTCTTCTATGGTCATCTGCATGGCATTCATGATCCATTAAAAGCAGCCCATCTGGTTTATCTTAATCAGGCGGTTGGCGTCAAAAAAGCCAAGCGAACCGAGTGGCAGTATGATAAGTTTGCGGAGCAATGGGAACATCGTTTGAAGATAATCGAGTTAAATAATTAAAAAAGGGCTTGCTTTTATTGGCTAAATTAGTTATTATAATTACTGTTGATTGTTACTGATTGTTTTCATTAACAGTTAAGCTCTTATGGAGGAGTAGCGAAGTGGCTAAACGCGACGGTCTGTAAAACCGTTCCTTCGGGTTCGGCGGTTCGAATCCACCCTCCTCCATTTTATTGGGCTATAGCCAAGTGGTAAGGCAACGGTTTTTGGTACCGTCATGCGCTGGTTCGAACCCAGCTAGCCCAACTGTTAAAGCATCGCGCTGGCGGTGCTTTTTTTGTACGCTTTTTTATATTTTCGTGAAAAGAGGGTTAAGATGCCAAAACAAGGACAGTTTGCCAAATCCGTGCGTCAAAAACGACTGAATGATTTTAAAGTTAAGCGTCATGATCAAGGAACGGTAATTGATGAGTCGCAGCTGACGGATTTCTTGACGGTTCGTTTTGCCTTGACAACCAAGAAAAAGCTGCCGTTAACCCAGCGTGAGTCGGCGCAGCGTTTGCTTCAAGAAGTTGTACCAAGGCTGCGTTCTTTTGATGGCCAGCTACCAGACTTGATGGCTGAGCTGATTAATGAGCTCAATGCCAAGACGCCTTGGCAGTTCTTTTGGCAGCTCAATGAATTTTGGCCGTTGGTACAAAGGTTTTTACAAAAAGAAGTGCCGGCCGTACCGCTTAAATCACGCATTCTGATCAAACAGACGCTTGATCAAGCCGCTTTAGACGCTTTGCTGGCACGAGCGTTGGCTCAAAAAATCGCAATGGCAATGGTGCTGGGACAAGGACGAGTTGATCAGCACAAGGTCAAACAGCTGACTGATATGATGATACCGAGCTTATATGAAGGAGCAAATTTGAGCTGGATCAAGGTACGAAAATTATTGGTACCGTTTGGATTTGTGCCCAACGACGGTCTTGATGAAATAACCAGACAATGGCTGCAGGATCTGGCAGCATTATAAAAAGTGTGCATTTTGAGACCGGATGAGTTATAATTTTTTCACTAATTTAAAGTAAGTTAATAAAGGGCTGTGGCGGAGCTGATTGCCATAGCCCTTTTTGCGTGCTTTTTTAAGTTTTAGGAGGGATTTTTTTGCATAGCAGATATCCATACTGGGCGATCTTTTCGGTAGCATTAATGACTTTTGTCGGCGTTTTAAACGAGACTTCCATGAACGTCGCCTATCCAATCCTGGCTAAGGACTTTGGTGTTTCGCTTGACGTTGTGCAATGGATTACCGGTGGCTATCTACTGATGGTAACGATCGTGATGGGAACTACGGCTTATTATCTGAGACAGTGGCCGGCTCGCTGGCTGCATCTGGCAGCGGTTTTGGCCTTTATAATTGGTGATTTGATCGGTGCCTTGGCAATCGATTTTCCAATGCTGCTGGCTGGAAGAATGATTCAAGCTGTTGCAACCGGCTTTTCAACGCCAATGATGTTCTTTTTGATCTTCACTCAGCTTCCGCGCGAGCGTCTGGGTGTAATGAACGGCGTGGCCGGTATGGTGATTTCTTTGGCACCAGCACTTGGACCAACGTATGGTGGCGCTGTTTTGGCAGCTGGTTCCTGGCACTTGATCTTTTGGCTGCTCTTGCCGATTGCGTTTTTGAGTCTGATCGTTGGTCAGTTGACGATTCGCAATCAACCATTTGGAAACTCACAGCCATTCAGTTTTTTGGCATTGATTCTATTGGCTGCCAGTTTGACCAGTTTTGTCGTTGGCGTTGCAAGATTTGGTAAGGCAGGTTGGACAAGTTCGTGTTGGTTATTGCTATTGTTGGGGCTGATTTTGTTGATTGCATTTATCTGGCAAAATCAGCATGGAAAAACCCGACTGTTTGATCTGAGCATTTTTTCAATATCAACGGTGCGGCTTGCGGAATGGACCTATTTCAGTCTGCAGTTCATTAACATTGGCGCCTCTTTGGCACTGCCGATTTATTGTGAATACATTTTGCATGCCTCGTCACTGGTTGCCGGGATAGTGCTGCTGCCAGGTTCGCTTTTAGGGGCAGCAACGGCACCGGCTGCTGGCTTTTTGGCTGATCGATATGGCTATGGATTGCCAACGCGGCTAGGCAGTATTTTGATCGTTTTGGGAACTGCGGGACTGTTGATTTTTCAATCCAATCTGACGCCATTGCTCGTTATGGGCCTGTTTATCATAATGCGACTGGGCTTTAATGCAGCATTTTCCAACACGATTGCCAATGCTTCAACTTTGGTGTCAAAAGAAAAATCAACTGATGTCAATTCAATTTTCAACATGACGCAGCAGTTTGCCGGCTCACTGGGTGTCGGCATTATGACGGCTTTGATTGCGCTTAGTCAAAATAAGGGTCATGGGTCGATGACGCTTAAAACGTTTAAAGGCAGCCGAGTTGACTTTGTAATATTGGTGGTGCTGGCATTGGGTGCATTGATTGCGATCTGGTGCAACTTTGCTTTACAGCGAAGACTACAAATTCAGACTGAAAAATGACCTGTTGATAAAATAGCCAAGCCGTTCGCGCGATGATCTGCAAAATGATATAATCTTGATTGACACTTAATCGGCAAATATTTGCCAGAAAGAAGACAATGTCATGATTGCGCAGATTCAGCATTTTTTGGTTAGTCAGCAGATTTTTACGTTGTTCATCTGCCTGGCGATTGGTTATGTCCTGGGAAATATCAGACTGTTTGGCTCCAGCTTTACATTGGGCTCAACCGTTGGCACGCTGGCCGTGGCGCTGGTTATTGGTCAGGCAGGAAGTTTTCCACGCGATAAGATGCTGGGGACGATTTTTTTTGGTGCTTTTATGTTTTCAATCGGCTACCGGATTGGCCCATCATTTCTGGTCAGCATGAAGCTATTCGGTGGCCGAATGATTGCCGTTAGTTTATTTTGGCTGTTGGCAGCTTTTTTTACCGCGTGGGGCTGTTTTGTACTGTTTCATATCGGACCTGGTGTTGCTGCCGGAACGATTGCCGGTTCTTTAACGCAGTCAGCCACAGTGGCCAGTTCACTGCAGGCATTGGAAAACCTGCCAATTGGCAAGTCAGTGCGGCTGTCCTATGAGGCACAGTTACCGGTCGCCTACGCCTTGACGTATGTCTTTGGCACGCTGGGCGTGATCATTTTATTGCGTGATGTAGCACCGCGTCTGCTAAAAATCGATATTGCCAGACAAGGAGACCGGATGGCAAGAAAGTATCACTTTCATGCTCCCGATCCTGACCCAACCTGGCGCCGGACCTATCGTCTATCGGCAAAATCGCCGCTGGTTGGCAAAAAGATTCGCGAAGTCAATGAATTCTTTGATTTGCGTTTAATTGCACTCGCGGCATTTCATCAAGACCGGATGACTGATAAGCTGGAATATGTGCTGCAGCCAGGTGATCGCCTGACGTTGATTGGATATGCTCTGCATTTTGATGATTTGACTGGCGTGGCGGGGCTCACCGAGGTCTTAACGCCAACCAATGCACCGCGAGAGCGAAAATTTGTGCTGGGCAAAAACTTTAATCCCAGTGATCTGGCTAGAATCAGACAAAATGGTGTATTTGTAAATATCCATGATCCGCTGAGCGGTCAAGAGCATCTGATCAATCAACTGAAGCCAGGTGATGTAATCTCTTTGACTGGTAATACCAGCAAATCAGCACCATTGCTCAAAAAGATCGGTCGTTGGCATACCAGTGAGCAAGCCGTCAATTATACGGTCTTTTCACTGGGGATCGCTGGCGCATCACTGCTGGGGCTGGCTGGTTTTAAGCTCAATGGCATGCCGCTGCAGCTGGGTAATGGAACGGCCGCTTTGATCATGGGCCTTTTGCTTAGCAACTGGATTGATCGACATCGCGATTATCACTCGATTCCACCCACGGTAACGTCGTTTTGGCAAAGTTTTGGTCTGACCGTATTTGTCGGCAGTGTAGGACTGGAATCTGCACAAGCTTTTACCGGCGCCATCAAATCGCTGGGGTTGGGTATTTTGCTGATTGGAGCAATCGTTTCAGTGGCTCCGCATCTGCTGACGTTATTGTTTGGCCGCTTTGTGCTGCACGTTGAGCCGCTTGCGCTTTTAGGGGCGCTGTGCGGATCAGGAACCGTGGCGGCTGCGATGAACGATCTGGCTGAGCAAGCCGGTTTAGAAGGTGGCGCTTATATCGCTTCTGCATTTACGCCAGCATTTGTTGTTGGTAATATAGGTATTACGCTATTGGGACCTTTGTTTGTGGCAGTTTTGTCATGATGGTCATTATCAGAAAGGTTGAATTTTTATGAAACAATTCTTTACCGTTTTAGGCGGGATGGGTACGCTGGCAACCGAAAGCTATTGTCGGCTGTTGGATGAGCGTACGCCAACGCACCGCGACCAGGATTATCTTGATTACATGGTTTTGAATCATGCAACGGTTCCCGATCGAACGGAATGGATTTTGGATCACAGCAAGCCAGACTATAATCCGCTGTTGATCGAAGACATCCAGCAGATTACGCCGCTACAGCCGGAATTTTTCGTTTTAATCTGCAATACGGCTCATTATGCATTTGATCGTCTGCAGGCAGCTACTTCGATTCCGATTTTGAACATGCTGCAAGAAACGGTCAATGAAATCAAAAACATTGCTCCAAATGCCAAGCGAGTTGGCGTTTTGGCTACGCGAGGCACGATTGCATCAGGTCTATACGACTCCTACATTCAAAATGCGGGCTATGAAGAGGTCAAGCCAACCCCTGAGATTCTGGATGCCACGGAAGATTTGATCTATCATGACATCAAAGAGGCGGGTCATTCTGATGGCAAAAAATTTCATGAGTTGGTACGGACGATGATTGAGGATCAAAAGTGTGATGTGGTAATCTTAGGCTGTACCGAGCTTTCCTATGCCAATGAGATGAACCCAGAGACTGAATTTCCGGTTGCCGATTCACAATCGGTCATCGTTGATCGTTCTTTGGAGCGGGCCTTGGCAATTCGTAATCAAAACAACAATAATTGACAATTTAAAGCGACAGGCCATGCAGCATGGGCTGTCGTTTTATTTTTGTAGGTTAAATTGGTCTAGGCAAGCTAACAATCGTGTTAAAATAAAAAAGATAAATTATGGACGACTGGTCTGAAGAGGGGAAAAAGATATGGGATCACCGGTATATATTCAAATTCATAACCAATTACGGGAAAATATTGAAAATGGTCATTGGAAAGTCGGCCAAAAAATACCAGCTGAACGTGAATTGGCGGCCGAGTTTGGCGTCAGCCGCATGACGCTGCGGCAAGCGATTCAAACGCTGGTTGATGAAGGAGTCTTGGAGCGACGCGTTGGCTCAGGAACGTTTGTCGCCAGCCGCAAGGTCCAAGACAAAATGACCGGCGTGACCAGTTTTACCGAACTGATGCTGGCAGCGGGCAAAAAACCTTCCAGCAAAACGATTTCTTATCATTTAACGATTCCTTCGCAAAGTGAAATCGAGCGACTCAAGCTGGAGCCTGATGAGCGCGTCTTAAGAATGGAGCGTATTCGCTATGGCAATGAGATTCCAATCTGCTATGAGGTGGCAACCGTGCCGGCTAAGCTGGTGGAAAACTTCAGCAAGGTCGAGATCACTTCGTCGTTTTATCGTACCCTGGAGAAAAAGGCCAATTTATATCCTGGTCATGCCATGCAATGGGTCTCAGCTACCAATGCAACGGAAAAGATTGCCGAGTATCTGAAAATTCGGCGCGGGGATGCACTGTTGCGGTTGACTCAGCTTTCTTATCTACAGGATGGCCGGCCTTTTGAATATGTGCATACCCAATATGTCGGCAGCCGCTTTGAGTTCGTGCTAGAAAAATAAGAGGAAATATTTATGAAGTTTGATTATCCAGATGACAGTATCGCACTACACACCGATGCCTACCAACTAACGATGATGCAGACTTATTGGCAAAAAGGGATTGGTAATCGTCACGTTGTCTTTGAAGCCTTTTTCCGTAAGATGCCGTTTGGCAATGGCTATGCGGTTTTTGCCGGTTTGAGCCATATTATTCGCTACCTAAACGCTTTGCACTTTTCGGATTCTGACATTGAATATTTAAAATCCACGCAGCAGTTTGATCCTGACTTTGTCGAGTATCTGCGCGACTTTAGATTTAAGGGAACGCTGCGCAGTGCCGTTGAAGGTGATCTGGTATACAGTCATGAGCCAATTATTCAAGTCGAGGGTACGCTTTTGGAATGCCAGTTAGTGGAAACGGCGCTGCTTAATATCATCAACTATCAGATTATGATTGCTACCAAGGCCTCGCGTATTAAATCGATTGTTGGCGATCAACCGGTGATGGAATTTGGCTCGCGGCGTGCCCAAGAGTTTGATGCGGCCATCTGGGGAACGCGGGCAGCCTATATTGGCGGCTTTGATGCCACCAGCAATCTGAGAGCTGGCAAGCTGTTTGGCATTCCGGTTTCTGGTACGCATGCTCACGCACTGGTTCAGGCATATCGCAACGACTATGATGCCTTTAAGGCTTATGCACAAACGCACCATGACTGTGTGTTCCTGGTTGATACCTTTGATACGCTAAAAAGCGGGGTACCAAACGCTATTAAGGTCGCCAATGAATTCGGCGATAAGATCAACTTCCAAGGAGTCCGCATTGATTCTGGCGATATGGCCTATCTTTCCAAGCAGGTTCGCCAAATGCTGGATGAGGCTGGTTATCCAAATGCCAAAATTTTTGCCTCCAACAATCTGGACGAGCGTACGATCATGGATCTGCAACGCCAAGGAGCCAAGATCGATGTCTGGGGCATTGGTACTAAGTTGATTACCAGCTATGATCAGCCAACGCTGGGGGCCGTTTACAAGATGGTCTCTTTAGAAGACGAGAATGGCCAGATGGTTGACACGATCAAGCTTTCCAACAATGCAGCCAAGATGTCCACGCCGGGCAAGCATCAGGTTTGGCGAATTACCGATCGTGGCAGTGAAAAAAGCGAGGGTGACTACGTAACGCTGGCTGACGAGGATCCGCGCCAATTGGATTCGCTGTATATGTTTGATCCTAACTACCCATTCTTAAACAAAACGGTTGAGGACTTCATTGCCCGGCCGCTTTTGAAGGATATTTTCGTTGATGGCCAGCAGGTTTACCAAGAGCCAAGTATGAGCGAGATTCGCCAAGCGCGGCAGCGACACCTGGATCGGCTATGGGAAGAATATAAGCGTAACCTTAATCCAGAAGTATACCCAGTTGACTTATCGCAAAAGTGCTACGACAATAAGATGAAAATCATTAAAGACGTCAAGGACTACATTAAGCATCTGAATTAATAAAAAGAGGGAAAGAGTTATGCGTAAGCTGCAGGAAGAAATCATCAATACCTTGGCCGTAACGCCGGAAATCGATCCGGCAGTCGAAGTCAAGCGACGTGTAGAGTTTTTAAAGGACTACTTGAAAAAAACAGGACTAAAAACGCTGGTGCTCGGTATTTCTGGTGGACAAGACTCCAGTCTGGCAGGGCGACTTTCACAATTGGCCGTTGAAAGCCTGCGAGAAGAGACCAAAGATGTGGCTTATCGGTTTATTGCCGTACGACTGCCTTATGGTGAACAGGCCGATGAAGACGATGCGATGCTTTCAATCAATGAGTTCATCAAACCGGATCAAACCATGCGCGTCAACATCAAGCCAGCCGTTGATGCCATGGTTGCCTCAGTTGAGCAAAATGATTTGAAAATCAGCGACTTTAACAAGGGCAACGTCAAGGCACGGGAGCGAATGATTGCTCAGTATGCAATTGCTGGCGAGTTTGGCGGGGCGGTTGTTGGTACCGACCATGCTGCCGAAGCGGTAACCGGTTTTTACACCAAGTTTGGCGATGGTGGTGCCGACATTACGCCGCTGTCACAGCTGGATAAGCGTCAAGGTCGGCGAATCCTGGAATATCTAGGAGCACCAAAGGCCTTGTATGAAAAAACGCCAACTGCTGATCTGGAAGAAGATCGACCAGCATTGCCCGATGAAGAGGCACTAGGCGTCACCTATCAAGAAATTGACGACTATCTTGAAGGACGAAACGTTTCCGATACGGCGGCCGAAAAAATCGAAGGATGGTATCTTAAGACCGGCCACAAGCGTCATCTGCCAGTCAGTCCCTTGGATACTTGGTGGAAGAATTAGTTTAAATAGGGTCCAGGATCGGCAATTGCCGAACACCGGACCTTAATTAATTGATCATGAAGCAATAAGTCTGACGTTAAGATACGATGGACTTAAGAAAGGTTTTTAAGTTTTTTATGGAAAAAAATGATCTTAAATTAATGAGCCAGCAGCTGCCAGAATTAAGAGATCGGCAAATTGAAGCCGCTTTGAGCCTTTTGGAAGCGGGCAATACGATTCCATTCATTGCCCGTTATCGAAAAGAGGCGACTGGCAGTTTGGATGAGGTTCAGCTGCAAGACGTTCAAGAGCAATGGCAGCGAGTTAAAAATCTGCGTGATCGTCAGCAGACCGTCATCAAGGCAATTGAAGAGCAGGGCAAGCTGACGCCGGCTTTAAAGACACAGATTGAGTCAGCTACTGAGATAAATGTTGTTGAAGACCTCTACTTGCCTTATAAGAAAAAGCGTCGCACCAAGGCCCAGATTGCGCGCGAACAAGGACTGCAGCCGCTGGCCAACTGGATTTTTATGGCTAAGGGTGATGATCTGGATGGGAAGGCTGCTGAGTTTATCAGCCAAGACGTTCCCAACGTTCAGACAGCCTTGGAAGGGGCCCATGAGATTCTGGCCGAAACAATCAGTGAAAGCAGCACGATTCGCGCCTGGCTGCGCAGCTATACCAAACAGCATGGCGAATTGATCGCGACAGTAAAAAAAGACGGCCAAGAACTTGATTCAGAAGGCGTCTATCAACAATATTATGATTTTTCCGCGCCATTATCCGCAATGAACTCCTATCGTGTCCTAGCCATTAATCGTGGAGAAAAGGCCAAGATTTTAAGCGTCAAGATTCTTGCTGATGAGCAGATCGTGCAGAACTATCTGAATTTCCGGCTGGTCAAAAAAGGCAGTACCCAAAAGGCCGCTGAGTTTGTCAAAAACGCGGCTGCCGATGCCTACAAACGTTTCTTGGGGCCAGCAATCGAACGGGAACTGCGGCGCGAATTGACTGAACAAGCAGATGAGCAGGCCATCAAGGTGTTTGGCGAAAATCTTTATAATCTCTTAATGCAGGCACCAATCAAAGGCAAGGTTGTTTTAGGCTTTGATCCGGCATATCGGACCGGCTGTAAATTGGCAGTGCTTGATCCAAGCGGCAAGCTGCTCAAGGTTGCCGTTATCTATCCGCATCAACCAGCGCCAGAAAATCAGCGTCAGCAGGCTGAAGGACAGCTGCTGCAGTTGATTAAGGATTATCAAGTTGAGATGATTGCAATTGGTAATGGTACGGCCAGTCGTGAATCAGAGTGTTTCGTGGCTCAAGCTATCAAAAAAATCAAGCGTCCCGTTTATTATGTAATTGTCAATGAATCCGGCGCGTCAGTCTATTCAGCCAGCCAAGACGCACGTGACGAATTCCCAGAACTGACGGTAGAAAAGCGCAGTGCTATCAGTATTGGCCGCCGTTTGCAAGACCCATTGGCTGAACTGGTCAAGATCAGTCCAGAAGCCATCGGAGTCGGTCAGTATCAGCATGATCTGCCTAAGACGGCACTCAAAATTGAATTGGATGCTGTCGTTGAGCGGGCCGTCAATCGAGTCGGGGTCAATCTCAATACCGCCAGTTATCAGCTGCTGGCCCACATTGCCGGCTTAAATACCACCTTAGCCAAAAATATCGTTCAGTATCGTAATGAAAATGGCCGCTTTACCAGCCGTACCCAGCTTAAATCAGTACCGCGCCTAGGACCAAAGGCATATCAGCAAGCAGCAGGTTTTTTGAGAATCGTAGATGGCGATGAGCCGTTGGATAATACTGATATTCATCCCGAAAGCTATGCCATCGCTCGTCAATTAATGAAGGCTGCCAAAATTGATGGTAAACTGGGCTCAAAAACGGCTGTCCAGCGATTAAGACAATTGGATCTTAAGGCATTTGTCAGTGAAAAGGCCGGGCTGGCAACGCTAAAAGACATTGTCGACTCACTTTGCGAACCAGGTCGGGATCTGCGTGATTCTTTGCCGGCACCACTTTTAAGACAGGACGTTTTAACGATTGAGGATCTCAAACCGGGGATGCAGCTGCAAGGAACGGTCCGCAACGTTGTGGACTTTGGTGCGTTTGTTGATATCGGCATCAAGCATGATGGTCTGGTCCATGTCTCGCATCTGACCAAAAAGTTTATCAAGGATCCGCGGCAAGCCGTGGCCGTTGGCGATATCGTTGACGTGTGGGTACTAAGCGTGGATCTCAAGCGCCAGCGCGTACAGCTGACGATGGTTGCGCCAAAAGGATAAAACAGTTATGGATCAGTCAGGAAAAATGAGTGATGAAGAGCTGCAGCAGCTGACTGAAAAATGGTCACAACAGGCGTTTGAATGTCCATTTAAACATCGCATCTGGTTCAATCGGCGCCTCAAGACTACGGGTGGTCGCTATCATTTAAAAGATCACCATATCGATATCAATCCATTGATGTATGAAGAGTTTGATCTGGCAACCCTGCGTGGCGTTGTCTTGCATGAGCTGTGTCATTATCACTTGCATTTAGCGGGCCATGACTGTCATCATACGTCGGAGTTTAAAGCATTGCTGAATCAAGTAGGTGGCTTACGATATGCTCCAGTAACCAGTCAAAAGAAAACACGTTTTAAGTGGGTCTATCAGTGCCGTGGCTGCGGCATCAAGATCGGTCGTATGCGGCGTTTTAACGTGCAGCGGTTTGTCTGCCGTCGCTGCAATAGTCGTTTTAAGCTTTTAATCAAAAAATAGTTTGCCAACAGGTAGCATTTCTGGTAGAATGTTATTTGTTGATGCGGCAGTGGCGGAATTGGCAGACGCGCAAGATTAAGGATCTTGTGGTCGTTTTAGACCGTGGAGGTTCGAGTCCTCTTTGCCGCACTACGATTGCACCTGGCGATAGTCAGGTGCTTTTTTTTGTACTAAATTTTAAAAGCTCGAGGGCTGAATGATCAAAACCCGAACTTTTTTGTTATTTAATTCAGTCCCATCACCATAGGAACAGGGCCATCTTTTCAATTACTTTAGTAAATTTTTTAGTTAAATAACACTGTTTTATCAATCGTGAAAGCGCTATACTTAAATGACAGAGAAGCATTTGATTTGAGGAGGCGTTTTTTTAATGCAAGCAGATTTAAAATGGCTGGATGATCCACAGACGTTCCGGGTCAATCAGCTGCCCGCTCACAGTGATCATCAATGGTATCGCGACTATGCCGAAGCTGATCAAAAAAACAGCAGCTTTGTTCAGAGCCTGAATGGTCAATGGCGCTTTGCCTTTGCCAAGGATCCGCAGGCACGGATCAAGGACTTTTATCAACCAGATTTTGACACTGCCGACTGGGATTTGATCAAGGTTCCAAGTATGATTGAGCTCAATGACTATGCTCAGAATCAATATACTAATATCTGGTATCCATGGGCTGGCAAGATTTTTCGTCGTCCAGCCTATGCATTGAGTCCGGATGATCAACAGGAAGGCTCATTTAGCCAAGGCATTGACAATACCAATGGCTCTTACGTCAAGCACTTTGATTTAAAGCCAGCCTTGCGCAATCAAAACGTACGCGTTCGCTTTGAAGGTGTTGAGCGCGCAATGTACGTCTGGATCAACGGTCATTTTATCGGCTATGCAGAAGACAGCTTTACGCCAAGCGAGTTTGATCTGACGCCTTATTTAAAAGACGTCAACAACGTATTGGCCGTCCGTGTATACAAGCACAGCACGGCCTCTTATCTTGAAGATCAAGATATGTTCCGTTTCTCGGGCATCTTTAGAAGCGTTGAGCTCTTGGGTCAGCCAAAGCTGCATCTTGAGGATCTGGATCTTACGCCACGTGTTTCTGATGACTTTAAAGACGGGATCTTTAACGTTGACCTTAAATTACAGGGCAATGGCGGCCAGGTTCATATCAAGGCTTTTGATGCCCAAGGAAATTCAATCGTTGATGAAGTTCAGCCGGCAGCCGAGCATGTGGCCGTTCATGGCGTTAAGGTGCAAAACGTGCATCTTTGGGACAACCACCATCCATACCTGTATCAGCTGTTTATTGAACTGCATGATCAAGATGGTCAGCTGCTGGAAGTCGTTCCTTATCAATTTGGGTTCCGCAAAATCGAGATCAATGCCGATCACGTCGTTTTGCTTAATGGCCAGCGTTTGATTATTAACGGTGTTAACCGTCATGAGTGGAACTGTAAAACGGGACGCTGCGTAACGATGCAGGACATGGAACAGGATATGGCCACGTTTAAGGAAAACAATATCAATGCGGTACGGACGTGTCATTATCCAGATCAGCTGCCTTGGTACTCTATGTGTGATCAAAACGGAATCTACATGATGGCCGAAAACAATCTGGAAACGCATGCCACCTGGCAAAAAATGGGGCAAGACGAGCCATCGTTTAACGTACCAGGCTCGGTTCCGCAATGGAAAGACGTGGTTGTTGATCGGGCACGTACCAACTATGAAACGTTTAAAAACCACGTTTCGATTCTGTTCTGGTCTTTGGGGAATGAATCATATGCCGGTGACAATCTGGTCTTTATGCAGAAATTTTACAAAGAGCATGATGACAGCCGTTTGGTTCACTATGAAGGTGTCGTGCACACACCAGATTACCGCGACAAAATCTCGGATCTGGAAAGCTGGATGTACCTGCCGCCAAAAGACGTTGAAAAATATTTGCAGAACAATCCTGACAAGCCGTTTATCGAATGTGAGTACATGCATGACATGGGCAACTCAGATGGTGGCATGGGGTCATACATTGAGCTGATCGACAAGTATCCACAATATGTCGGTGGCTTTATCTGGGACTTTATTGACCAGGCCCTATTGGTTCATGATGAAATCAGCGGACAAGACGTCATGCGCTATGGTGGGGATTTTGATGACCGCCACAGTGACAATGAATTTTCCGGCGATGGTCTGATGTTTGCCGACCGGACGCCTAAGCCAGCAATGCAGGAGGTAAGATACTACTATGGACTGCACAAATAAAATTCACGTAGTTTATGATGATGGGATGTTGGGATTAAACGGCAAGGGTTATCAGTATCTGTTCAGCTATGAAAAAGGCAGCCTGGAGTCGATGCGATTCAACGACAAAGAATGGCTGTACCGCCCAATTTATCCAACCTATTGGCGAGCAACTACGGATAATGATCGCGACAATGGCTTCAACTATCGAAGTGCTCAGTGGCTGGGAGCGGATCTGGCGTCAAAGTGCATCAACATTGATCTGACCGTTGATGATCATCACTTTGATCAGCTGCCAATCGCACCACTGACCAATCAGTTTACCAATCATGAGTTTGCCGACCAAGTCAAAATCGTATTCACTTATGAAACACCGACTAATCCAGCGGCTCAGGCTAAGGTTGCTTACACGGTCGATGCTAGTGGGCACTGTCAAATCGCTGCCCATTTCTTGGGTCAAAAAGGTTTGCCGGGACTACCGGTTTTTGGGGTCCGGCTGATCATGCCAACGCTGGCGACTGAATTTGAATACGACGGTCTGTCTGGTGAAACTTATCCAGATCGAATGGCAGGTGGCATCAAGGGGACCTGGCACGTTGATGGGGTTCCGGTAACGCCTTACCTAACGCCACAGGAAATGGGCATGCACATGCAAAATTCACGTCTAAAGATTGTTCGTAATCAAACGCAAAACAATGCCGATCATGATAAGACGACGTTTGCCTTGACCATCAAGCAGACCGAGCAGCCATTCAATTTCAGCATGCTGCCATATACGTCGCTGGAACTGGAAAACGCAACCCATATTGAAGAATTGCCACTCAAGCGCCGCACGGTTTTGGTTGTGGCTGGAGCCGTACGTGGTGTTGGTGGGATCGACAGCTGGGGTGCTGATGTTGAGGATCAGTATCAGCTGCCTTCTGATCGCGACTATCAGTTCAGTTTTGAAATTGAACCAGAGACAATTGAATAGATTTGAGAAAAATGGGAATTTGATTAAAGAAGTTCCCATTTTTTATTTTGTAAAGTAGCTAACGGGTGTAAAATTAACGGTGTTTATTTTGCATAAAGAGAGGCTATAGAGATGTTAAGCATATTCTGGTCAAGTCTGTCGGGGGTCTTGATCATTTTAATCATGATTGCAGCTGGATTTGTCATGAACGAGCGGCACTGGTTTACGCCCAACTCGCCCAAGGTTATTTCAAAGATTGTTACCCAGGTTGCCTTGCCAACATATATGATCAGTACGATTACAACCAAATTTACGGCTGCCGAGTTAAAGACGCTTTTGCCTGACTTGCGCTACCCGGTTTTATCAATGCTGATCCTGTTTACATTGTCATTTGCCATCGCTAGAGCATTGGCTATCAAAAAGAGCCACATTGGTCTGTTCAGTTCGATGTTTTTTAATTCCAATACGGTTTTTATCGGCCTGCCGATCAACCTGGCTCTGTTTGGGGCGCGTTCAGTTCCATATGTACTGGTCTATTACATGGCCAATACGACTTTCTTTTGGACGCTGGGTGTTTGGCTGATTCAACACGATGGTATGAAAGAAGCCAAAATTGATTTCAAACAGGCCCTGGGCAAATTGTTCTCACCGCCACTATTAGGCTTTATCCTGGCTGTGATTTTAGTGGCACTGCATATTAAGTTACCGAAATTTATCATCAATACCTGTGCTTATCTGGGCAATTTAACGATTCCAATGTCGATGCTGTTTATCGGTATCGTACTGTCTAATGCTGGATTATCCAAGATTCGCTTTACGCGCGATGCTTGGGGAATCTTGTTGGGAAGATTCTTGTTGGCACCAATTCTGATGATGATTCTGGTTTTGCCAAGCAATATGCCAACGATGATGAAGCAGGTCTTTATTTTGCAAGCAGCGATGCCGGTGATGACCAATGCACCGGTTGTTTCCAGAATGTATCATGCAGATTACAACTATGCCGCAATCATGGTTACTGAAACTACTACGCTTTCAATTATCGTAATTCCAATTCTGATGGTGGCCATCAAGACGCTGGTCCATTGATAAAAAGTCAGCTTGTCAAAACAAGACAAGCTGGCTTTTTTGAGTGTTTAAGAAGTATTTTCCTATACTGATTAGTCGTTTCGTTTTACAAATTGCGGTATCATTATGTCAAGCATAAGGGGGAAATTATCGATGACGGCAACACTGGTAATCGTTAGACATGGTCAGAGTCAGGCCAACCAAGACAACGTTTTTACGGGATGGAGCGATGTGCCGCTTACGCCCCTTGGAGTCAAGCAGGGTAAGCTGGTCGGCAAGCACTTGGCCAGGCTGGGACTAAATTTTAATGACGTGCATGTTTCTTATATGCAGCGAGCCATCGTGACGGCTGATCTGATCTTAGAGGCTATCGATCAGCTTTGGATTCCAATTCACAAAACGTGGCGATTAAATGAGCGGCATTATGGAGCCTTGAGCGGTCTGAACAAAGATGCAGTCAAAAAAGAAGTCGGTGCGGCAACTTTGCATCGCTGGCGACGCGGTTTTGTAGAGCGTCCACCAATGCTTAAAAATCGCGGTCATGAACGCCGCTATGATCGCTTGGGAGTCAAAGAGCCATTGAGTGAAAGTCTGCAGATGACCCAAGAACGGCTTTTGCCATACTGGCAGGATCAAATTGCGCCACGACTTTTAGATGGTAAAAACCAATTAATTGTAGCTCACGGCAGTTCATTAAGAGCCTTAATCAAATATTTGGATGGCATTGCCGATGATCAAATTGATCACGTCGAAGTTCCTAATGGCGAGCCGATCCTGTACCGGTTTGACGATCATTTGAACGTTATTGAGAAAAAAATTATTACGGATGGTGAACAGCATGTCAATTAAAGAAATTTCCAACAATCCTACGCTGGCCGGTCAAGTCAGACTGATTGAAGATATCGTCTATTCAGCTGCTGATGGCGAGGCGCAGAAAATGTCGATTCTGGCACCGTGGACGCAACGCTACAAGGATCTGCCACAGGAAAAACGACCACTGCTGGTTTTTGTTCAAGGCAGCTCTTGGACGACCCCGACCTTGGGTGAAAAGATTCCTCAATTAGTTCAGTTCGTCCATGCTGGCTATATCGTGGCAACCGTTCAGCATCGTAGCGCCTTGGATGGCCATGCGTTCTCAGCTTTTTTGCAGGATGTCAAAACCGCGATTCGTTATCTGCGGGCTCATGCGACTGAATATCAGATCGATCCAGACCGAGTTGGCATCTGGGGAACTTCATCCGGTGCCAATGCTGCACTTTTGGTGGCATTAACGCCAGATGATCCGCGCTATCGGACAGCTGACTACGCTGATCAGTCGGATGCTGTTAATGCCGTAATCAGCTGCTTTGCTCCAACCGATGTCGAAGATACCTTCAAGTTTTCTAAAAACGTGCCCGGATCTGATGCCATGCAGCTTTGCCTGTTTGGCACCGATCCGGCGAAATGGCCAGCCATCAAGCGGGAAATGAGTCCATTATATCAAGTCAAGGATAATCAGCAATATCCGCCATTTCTGCTGATGCATGGGGATGCCGACCAGACCGTGCCATATCATGAAATGGAAGATATGTATCATGAATTGGAGAAACATCATGTTGCCGTTGAGGCCTACCGAGTTCATGGTGCCGTTCATGAACGCGACTTCTGGAGCCAACAGATCTATGACATTGCTCGCGAGTTCCTGGATCGCAACGTTAAATAAACAAAAACTCATTGTCTGATTGGACAATGAGTTTTTTATTGCAGATATTTAGGCTAAAGTTCCCATTGGATCCCATGGCTTGAGGACGATTGGTTCTTGAGCCTGGTCAGCCTTGAGCTCATCACTGAGATATTTTTTATTGACGACGATCTGGTAGACGTATTGATCCATCCATTCATCACTCATAACGAAATAACCTTTTTCACCGACTTTTGGCCCCCATGAGTTCTCAACTTTCCATTTGGCTGGCTTGCCATCGACCAGATCAACCCCAGTCAAGACCATGGCGTGATCCATCATTGACTGATGATAGTCCAGCATGTCGGCTTTGTTCATGGTCAGTTTTGTATCAAACAGATCTTCATAGCCATACGTGTTGAGCGCCAGGATGCCCAGTTTGGTCTCAGAATATTTGACAACGTCAGAGCCAAACCAGACGCTTTCGCCGTTTTGCAGCTGCTTGATGGCCAGCTCTTTTAATTCCGCCATCGAAAGGTTTAAGTGCTTGACTTGACGACCGCCAACCACGTTCCCAAGCATCTCGATCGTATAGGTCTTGTGGTAGGCCTTGTCCTTAGTTGGGGCTTGGATAATGGAGACGTATTCACTTAGATCCCAGCCAACGTACTTATCGAAGAATTCAACCGGTGTCAGATTGCTGTCGCGATAGAACTGCTTGTCTTTTTTAGTTCGATATTCAAAGTCAAAGGTCTGTACCGGTTCGCCAAAAGCATAGGCCAGCATGCGGTAGACAGTGTTGAGCATTTCTTTACGCGTGGCATTGATCTGAGCTTTGCTGGCCTGATCATGGACCAATTGGCGCAGAATTACGGCATCATGGCGCAATTGATTGTTCAAAACGGCATTGATTTCGTTGGAGCGGCTTGAATTGTAGGTTTCGGGCTGAGCTGATTTAGGTACGACTCCGTATTTTTCAATCAATGCGCACAGCATATCCCATTGACCGCCATCAGATTGGGGTGCGTCTAAAAGCCAGGCTACCTTGCGATCGTCAATATCCAGATTGGCAGTTTGAATGATGTTTTCATAAAACCAGTTGGCCTTTTCAAACTTGTCCCAGAAAAAGGCATAAGATTGCGATAACTCGAAATCATCCGGCAGATTAAAGCGATTCTGCATGTTGTGACGCATCGTGTTTAAAGCGGCAAACAGCCAGCAGCGACCGGACTGCTTTTGATCGGCAACGTCACCGGTTGCTAGGTCGATAGAGAAGTGCTGATCGTTATCCGTAATGGAATGCCAGTCAAAGCTGGCAGCCTTAACCCCGTTTTTGGCTACGGTACGCTCCAGAATACGGGCATCATGACGATTGGCATAGTCTTGCTTAAAATCTTTTAATTGATCGGCGTTAATGACAAAACTCAAAAAAATCACTCCTTTATAATATTGATTTTATTATAATCGAATGTCTGATTCGCGCCAAAAAACTGATCAAAAAAGACCCAATCAGACAATTGCCTGATTGAGCCTTTTAAGGTGACTAACGCGCGTGCAGAATCTCTGGTCCGTTTTGCCGACCAACGATTACGTCATTAACTCGGTTTAAGAACAGACCGTGCTCAATGACCCCAACCATGTGAATCAATTCTTCCGCCATGGCTTTAGGGTCATCAATCTTTTGCAAGTGCAGATCGATGATATAGTCGTTTTCATCGGTTCGGTAGCGCTGATCGCCATCCATGCGCCAGGTTGGCTGATAACCCTTGGCAGCCAGCTTGTCAAAAACGTGCTGGGCACCAAATGGAATAACCTCAACTGGCAGCGGGAAGGCCCCCAGTTGGTGAACCATCTTGCTTTCATCGACGATCCACATGTAATGATCAGAAATATCGGCAACGATCTTTTCCCAAAGCAGGGCACCGCCACCGCCCTTGATGCCTTGGAAATCGTCACTGATTTCGTCGGCACCGTCAATTGTCAAATCGATGTGATCGACCTCATCAATGTCTTTGATCGTAATGCCAAGACTTTGTGCTTGCTTGGTCGTGCGGTTGGAAGTAGTAACGCCGACAATGTTCAAGCCTTCGTTTTTAACGCGTTCGCCCAACGCGTCAACCATGTAGCGAACAGTCGATCCAGTACCAAGGCCAACGATCATGCCGTCTTTGATGTACTTAACGGCAGCACGTCCAACCAGTGATTTCAATTCATTTTGGTCCATATAGAACGCTCCTTTATTGATTAAAGCGATCATCCGGCAATAGCAGATCCTGGTATTCCGGATGATCACGGAATGCCGCTTTGACATATGGACACATCAGTTTAACCGTTAGATGATGCTCATGGGCGTAGTCGACAAAACGCTTGGTAAGCTCGGCTGCCAGCCCGTGGCCACGACCTTCTGGAGCGACAAAAACACGCTCTGCCACGACGAGGTTCGGATAGCCGGCAACTGGTGGAAAGCTGATATCGCCGATCCATTTACCATTGTCATCGATAGCACTGATGCGATGCGGTTCCGTTACAAATTGCATTTTTGTCCCCTCCATCATTAATAAATTTAATCCTCCTTGATTTTCCGTGTTTCTGAAATGATTGTCAAGGATTAACATGCTACAATTAAATGCTGGACTAGTTTAAAGATAAATTACGATTAAAATATAAAAACTGAACGTAAAATTTCTAGAGGTGAAGAAATGAAAAAAAGAGGATTTGAGATTGTTGCCAAGTATGCTGATGCCGACCTAAACCTGCCGCAGCGGCAAACTAAGCAGGCAGCTGGTTATGACTTTGAGGCCGCTGCTGATTTTGTGGTACCTTCAATCTGGAAACAGGGCCTTTTTAAAGCGCTGCATGCTATCAAACATGCTGCCGAGCTGAGAGAAGATGAGCTGGCGGCCGGTGATCAGGCACTCAAACCGGTTTTAGTGCCTACTGGAATCAAGGCCTACATGCAGCCAGATGAAGTACTGATGCTCTTTAATCGTTCCAGCGGTCCGTTGAAACGGCGCTTGATTCTGCCCAATGGCGTTGGCATCATTGACGCCGACTATTATGACAATCCAGCCAATGAAGGCGAGATCTTTGTACAGCTGATTAATTATGGCTTGTTTGACTACCACGTTAAAAAAGGCGAGCGGATTGCTCAAGGGATCTTTATGCCATACTTAACGGCTGACGATGAGTCAATGCCTAAAAATGATCGGGCAGGCGGCTTTGGCTCAACCAAAAAATAGTTCTAAATAACCAGCTTTTATCAAGAAAGGAAATTGCATATGGCGAAAGTCAAAACCCAGTATATCTGCCAAAACTGCGGCTATAATTCGCCTCGTTACCTTGGTCGCTGCCCCAACTGCGGTCAGTGGAATACTCTGGTTGAAGAACGCGTTGAAACGGCAAACACGCAAAGTACGACGCGGCATTCGACGACCTTGACGGGAATCGTTGCTAAACCGCAGCGCGTTAAAGACATCGATGCTAAAAAGCTGCCGCGCGTCAAGACCAGGCTAAATGAGCTTAATCGGGTTTTAGGTGGCGGCATCGTGCCGGGTTCGCTGATTTTGATTGGCGGGGATCCTGGAATCGGCAAGTCAACGCTTTTGCTGCAGGTTTCAGGCCAGCTCAGCGATGAGGGGCATTCTGTCTTGTATGTTTCGGGTGAAGAAAGCGGCGCGCAGATCAAAATGCGGGCAGAACGTCTGGCAGTAGCCGGCGATGATTTTTACATCTACCCAGAGACCAGCATGGACAGCATTCGGGCAACAATCGATGATTTAAATCCTGAATATGTGGTGATCGATTCGGTCCAGACTATGCAGGCGACTGATGTCAACAGTGCGATTGGGAGCGTGTCGCAGATCAGAGAGGTTACCGCGCAGCTGATGCAGATTGCCAAAAGCAAGAACATTACGATTTTTGTCGTTGGTCACGTTACTAAAGGCGGCGCGCTGGCAGGGCCTAAAATCTTGGAGCATATGGTTGATACCGTTTTGTACTTTGAAGGCGATCTGCATCATACCTATCGAATCTTACGGGCGGTTAAGAATCGTTTTGGCTCGACCAATGAACTGGGAATCTTTGAAATGCGTACGGCGGGGCTGGCAGAGGTCAAAAATCCATCTGAGATCTTTTTAGAAGAGCGACTCCAGGATGCCACTGGGTCAGCCGTCGTGGTTTCATTGGAAGGGACGCGGCCAATCTTAGTTGAGATCCAGGCCCTGGTTACGCCGACTGTCTTTGGCAATGCTCAACGAACGGCGACGGGCTTGAATCGGAATCGGGTCTCTTTGATTATGGCAGTTTTAGAAAAGCGCGCCAATCTTATGCTGCAAAATCAAGATGCCTATCTTAAGGCAGCCGGTGGCGTTAAATTAGATGAGCCGGCGATTGATTTGGCGATTGCCATCGCGATTGCTTCCAGCTATCGTGATAAGGGTACGCGCCCTGATGATGCTTTTGTTGGCGAAGTTGGGCTGACTGGTGAGATTCGCCGCGTCAGCCGCATCGAGCAGCGTGTTGCCGAAGCAGCTAAGTTAGGCTTCAAGCGAATTTTGGTTCCCAAAAATAATCTCCAGGGCTGGAATCCGCCAGCTGATATTGAAGTGGTCGGCGTTACGACTATAAATGAAGCATTACGGCTTGCATTAGCGTAAAATAGAAATTACGACACAGTAACGATTTATCAAAGGAGGGTTGCAGGTGAGAAAGAGAATTATCAGATTGCTGTTCGTAATTGTAGGGGCAGCAGTTGGTTTTTACTATCTACCACCGATTTGGATTGCCATGCGTAATCAGTTTGGCGTTCAGTTGGCACGGCCCATTGAGTCAGTAATTGATTTTTTGATTGGAGCACTTGTTTTTTGGCTGATTTCACTGCTGTTGACCAACTGGACGATTAAGATGCTCAAACAGGTTGAAAACGCCCTGACTAAAAAAAGCGTGACCTATCTGCTCTTTGGGGCCATCTCAACGATTTTTGGCCTGATATTAGCAATTTTGATCTCAATTCCGCTGTGGCGTCTGAGTATTCCAGTCGTTAACAACGTCTTGCCGGTACTCTTGATGATTTTGTTCAGTTATCTGGGCTTTCATCTGGGAACCACGCGTCAAGATGAATGGCGCAAACTTTTAATGCGGCGTGGTCGCGACGATCAGGATGCTCAGGTGATTAAGCGTCAAGATGAAAACTATCATCATTACAAGATCTTAGATACCAATATTTTGATTGATGGTCGTATCTATGACCTGGTCAAGACCGGCTTTTTGGAAGGAACGCTTTTGGTGCCGAATTTTGTGCTTTACGAGCTGCAATACATTGCGGATGCCGGCGAAAGTATCAAGCGCGTACGAGGGCGACGTGGTCTGGACATTTTAAATAAGCTGCGCAGTGAAAAAATCGTGCCGGTTGAAATGTACAAAGGTGACTTTGAAGATATTAAAGAAGTCGATGAAAAATTGATCGCGCTGGCTAAAAAAGTCGATGGCGTGATCGTTACCAACGACTACAATTTAAACAAGGTCATCCAGTTTCAAAACGTCCAGGTGCTCAATATAAACAACTTGGCCAAGTCATTGCGGCCACGCGTAATTCCTGGTGAACAGCTGACGGTTGTCGTTGTCAAAAAAGGTACGGAGCGTCAGCAAGGGGTAGCCTACCTCGATGATGGTACGATGGTCGTAGTTGAGGATGGTCGCTACTACATGAATGAGCAGCTGGATGTTGAGGTAACCAGTGCATTGCAGACTGATGCCGGACGAATGATTTTTGCGCGGCCACTGCACTCAACTCATGGCATCAATGGCAATGAAAGTCAAGGTCAAAAACGTTTGGCAGAATCAACCAAAAAGACAGATCATAAGAATAACGATCACAATAATCACAAAAACTAGTATTTGCAATTTAAGCATTGCACGGTACACTAGAATAGAAATATTTTCAATTTTTATGAAAGAGGCGGAACAACTTGTCAAAAAACGAAATTCGGGTTCGCTATGCGCCTAGCCCGACTGGACACCTGCACATTGGTAATGCACGTACGGCACTGTTCAATTATTTGTTTGCTCGGCACTACCATGGCAAATTCATCATTCGGATTGAAGATACTGATACGAAGCGTAACATCGCGGATGGTGAACGCAGTCAGCTGGACAATCTGAAATGGATGGGACTGGACTGGGATGAAGGTCCTGACATTGGCGGCGATTACGGTCCATATCGTCAATCAGAACGCAAGGACATCTATGAAAAGTACGTTCAAGAACTGATGGACAAGGATCTGGCCTACAAGTCATACATGACTGAAGAAGAACTGGCTGCCCAGCGTGAGCGTCAAAAAGCAGCTCACCAGATGCCACACTACGAATACGAATATGCCGGCATGACTGATGAAGAAATCAAACAAGCTCAAGCTGATGCTGAAGCAAAAGGCTTAAAGCCGGTTATTCGGTTCCGTGTACCAAAAGACCACACGTACGCCTGGGACGACATCGTCAAGGGTCCACTGTCGTTTGACTCGGCTTCAGTTGGTGGCGATTTCGTAATTATGAAGCGGGATGGCATGCCGACCTACAACTTTGCCGTAGTTATCGATGACCACCTGATGAAGATCAGCCACGTCTTCCGTGGTGACGACCATGTCTCCAACACGCCTAAGCAGATGATGATCTACGAGGCACTGGGTTGGGAAGCACCAAAGTTTGGTCATATGGCTCTGATCATCAACAACGAAACGGGAAAGAAGCTTTCCAAGCGTGACGAATCCGTGCTGCAGTTTATCGAACAGTACCGCGACCTGGGCTACTTGCCAGAAGCCATGGACAACTTCATTATTCTGCTGGGCTGGTCGCCAGTTGGTGAAGATGAAATCTTCTCACTCAAAGAATTTGTCAAGATGTACGATGAAACGCGGCTGTCCAAGTCACCAGCTGCCTTTGACCGTAAGAAACTGCGCTGGATCAACAACCAGTACATGAAGAACTCCGCAGTTGATGAGGTCTTCAACGTTGCTATGCCATTACTGATCAATGCTGGGCTGATCGAAAAGCACGCTGATCCATACAAGATTGAATGGATGCGTCGAATCGTTGAGATCTTCAAGCGCGAAATCTCTTATGGTGAGGAAATCCTGCAATACGCCAAGCCATTTGTTGAAGAGCCACAAATTCTGACTGATGAAGCCAAGGAAGAAATGAGTGCCGAAACGGTGGCCGTTGTATTACGCGACTTCCGTGACAAGATTGCTGCTTTGGACTTCATGGATGCTACGTCTATTCTGCACTGCATCAAGAGCGTGCAAAACGATACCAAGGTTAAGGGCCGCAAGCTTTGGATGCCACTGCGAATCGCAATTACGCATGAAACGCACGGCCCACAGCTGCCAGAAAGCATCGAGCTGATTGGTCAAAAAGAAACGCTGGCTCGTTTGGATGACATGATCGACCGGGTTGAAAACGGCAAGCTTTAAGCTTTAACGATCAGCAGACGATCCAAAGTCAGATTAAATAAAAAATGGGATCCAATATTCGGCTTAACCGAATAAGGATCCCATTTTGCTTGTTGGAATCATTGATGCTGAAAACGAAAGGAAAAGAAAATGCGAATCATTCCGGCACAAAACGACGTACTGCAGATGCTGGCAGCCTTGGTCACGCTGATTTTTATGGGGTGGTCGTTAAAATGCTGGCCAGCTTTTCATCGCTTTGATCAAAGGTTGCATAATCAGATTCCCAATCGGCAGACCAGTCTTTTTTGGCGCGCGGTGGCATTTATTGGTCAACCTAAACTGACGGTTGGCTATGCCTTTATTTTAGCGGGACTGGTTGATTTAACGGCTGATTCGATAACGGCACTCTGGGTACTGGCGACTTTGGGCAGCTTGGATGCAATTGGAATTGGCGTTAAGAGATTCTTTAAGCGCCAGCGTCCCCAACGTCACCTGGCAATAGACGACGGCTACAGTTTTCCAAGCGGCCACGTTTTGGGAACGACGGTTTTGGTGCTGATGATTTGGGCACTTTGGCCAACGCCTTTAATTGGAATGGCAGGCCTGATCTGGCTGTTGTTGGTGGTTGTTTCCCGCCTGGTTTTAAGAGCCCATTATCCAAGCGACGTCTTCAGTACAATGGTTATGGCTGCCGGCTGGGTGGCGCTATTTAGAAGAATGTATGCGCCAATGGTCGATTGGCTGATCAGATTATTTTGAAACAGAAAAAGCAGCGGCCGGGGGAGCCACTGCTTGAGGAGTATTACGAAGATCTTGGGGAGATTTCGTAAAATGTGTATTTTTCGGTTACTATTGGGAGGAGTAATTGAAAAATAATAGGTTTCGGTTAAATTGATTGCAGCCAAGCTATCTCGTTTGACTACATCTGTAATACTAGCACCCTTTTATGAAAAAAGTATGAACAAAGGCTTAACAATTTATTTTTAATACGTCAATCAGGAATCGCAGTGAATTGTGGTAAAATACTGTTATTGCAACTACTTTTACAAGGAGGATTACGGCGTTATGTTGACTATTTATAATACGCTTACCCGTAAAAAAGAAGAATTCAAGCCATTGCATCCTGGAGTTGTTAACATGTACGTCTGTGGTCCCACGGTCTACAATTACATCCACATCGGCAATGCGCGCAGTGCCATCGCATTTGATACCGTTCGGCGCTATCTGGAGTTTAAAGGCTACCAGGTCAATTACGTCTCCAATTTTACCGATGTTGACGACAAAATGATTAAGGCCGCTGCTGAACAGGGAATTACGGTTCCTCAGCTGGCCGACAAATTTATCAAGGCTTTCATGGAGGACACGGCTGCCTTAAATATTGAACCAGCTACCAAGCGGCCACGTGCAACGGAAAGCATCCCTGAAATCATCGACTTTATTAAAGTCCTGATTGAAAAGGACTATGCCTATGTTGTCGATGGCAACGTCTATTATCGAACGCGTAAGTTTAAACACTATGGTGAGCTTTCCGGCCAATCAATCGATGATTTGGAAACCGGTGCCAGCGAGCATATTACAGCTGAAGAGATTCACCAAAAAGAGGATCCTTTAGACTTTGCGCTTTGGAAGGCAGCTAAACCAGGTGAGATCAACTGGGATTCGCCATGGGGTCAAGGACGGCCTGGCTGGCACATTGAATGTTCGGTCATGTCAACGCGCTATCTGGGCAAAACGATTGATATTCATGCTGGAGGACAGGATCTGCAGTTCCCTCATCATGAAAATGAGATTGCCCAAAGCGAGGCCGAAACCGGTCAAAAGTTTGTTCGTTATTGGATGCACAATGGTTTTGTCACGATTGGCAAGGACAATGAAAAGATGAGCAAATCTTTGCACAACTTTATTACGGTTCATGACATCATCAAGCATGTTGATCCACAGGTACTGCGATTCTTTATGGCAACTACGCAGTACCGGCGGCCAATTCAATATAGCGAGGCCAATCTGCAGGATGCCCAAAACAATCTGGAACATATTCGCAATACCTATGACAATCTGACCTATCGGCAGCGTGATGCTCAAGATGGTAATGACGAAGACGTGGCACAACGGGTAGCAGCATTTACGCAACAGTTTATTACGGCGATGGATGATGACATCAATGTTCAAAATGGGATTGCTACTGTCTATGAGCTGATTAAGTATGCCAACGTCTATGCCCAGCAGCCGGTCGTAAAAGCTGAGGCACTCAGAACCTTAAAACAGGAACTGGAAAATCTGCTGGGAATCTTTGGAGTCAAGCTGGAAACGTCCAACTGCGAGATTGATGATCAAGCCATCAAGGACCTGATCAATAAGCGCAATGAGGCCCGAGCTGCCAAGAATTTCGCCTTAAGCGATCAGATTCGTGATGATTTAAAAGCACAAGGGATCATTTTGGAAGATACCCCACAAGGAACGCGCTACAGAAAGGAATAAAATGGAAAAAGTCGACTATCAGCAACTGAATGGAATTGCCCTGGCTTATCTGGGGGATGCCGTCTATGAGGTGTTTATTCGCCAACACTTATTGGCACTTGGGATGAGCAAGCCCAATCGTCTGCAGCATCAAGCAACGCATTACGTTTCAGCTAAGGCGCAGGCGGCACTGATTGAATTGATGAAAGAAGATAACCTGTTGTCTGAAGAGGAGTGGAGCTATTTTAAACGTGGTCGCAACGCCAACAGCTACACGCATGCCAAGCACACCTCGGTTTTGACGTATCGTATGTCAACTGGCTTTGAGGCTCTGTTTGGCTATCTGCAGCTTTCGGGTCAAAATGAACGAATCAGTGAACTAGCGCAATGGTGTATTAAGCAAGTAGAGACAGGAAGAACAAAACATGAAGACTGACGAACCAGAATTTATTATTGGCCGCCATCCTGCGGTCATGGCTTTAAAATCCGATCAAGAAATCAACAAGGTTTTCATTCAAAAAGATCTTAAGGCCGATATTATTGGTCAAATCGTAAAATTGGCCAAGGAACGGCATTTAGTGATCTCAAACGTACCTAAAAACAAGTTGGATCAGATGACCAACCATCAAAATCACCAAGGGGTTGCCCTGGCAATTGCTGCCTATCGCTACGCTACGATTGATGACCTGTTTGAAAATGCGGCCAAGCATGATGAGGCACCATTCTTTTTGATTTTAGATGAGCTGGCAGATCCGCATAATCTAGGGTCAATTCTTAGAACCGCCGATGCTGCTGGGGTTCACGGTCTGATTATTCCCAAGCGGCGTTCAGTGGGGCTGACCTCGGTAGTTGCCAAGACGTCGACTGGTGCCATTGAACACGTTCCGGTCGCACGGGTAACCAATCTGGTCCAGACGGCCAACGAACTAAAGGAACGTGGTTTATGGCTTTTTGGTACGGATATGAAGGGAACCGACTACCGCCGCTGGGATGCCAAGGGACCAGTGGCCTTGGTAATTGGCAATGAGGGCAAGGGCATTTCGCCATTGCTGAAAAAGACCTGTGACGAAATGCTGACGATTCCAATGATCGGCCACGTGCAGAGCCTGAATGCCAGTGTTGCGGCCAGCCTGTTGATCTATCAAGGATTCAATTCACGGCACCCGCTTTAAAACAATGCCGCAGCGTCACTTCGCGCTGCGGTTTTACTATTTAGAGGTGATTATTTATGAAACAACGCCGACTAGTGGTGATCTCACTGGATTCACTGGGCTTTGCCGATCTAAATGAACAACGTGATCTGACGCCCAATTTAAATCGGCTGATTGCCCAAGGAACCTGGGTTAAAAAAGTGCGGGGGATTTTTCCAACGCTGACCTATCCATTACACACGTCAATTATTACTGGGCAGTATCCAGCCGTTCATGGTATTGTTAACAACACCAAGCTGCAGCCAACGCGAAAATCGCCAGACTGGTACTGGTATCAAAGAAAAGAGATCAAGGCAGCAACGCTATATGATGTTGCACACCAGGCTGGATTAAAGACGGCAGCCTTTTTATGGCCGGTAACTGCTGGCAGTAAAATCGATTGGAACGTTGCTGAGATTTTTCCCAATCGAATTTGGACCAACCAGGTACTGGTATCCTTAAAAGCCAGCTCACCATGGTTTTTATATCAGATGAATCGCAGATTTGGCCACCTGCGTCACGGCATCAAGCAGCCCTGGCTGGATGATTTTGTCACGGCAATGGCGACTTGGACGCTTCAACACAAGCAACCGGATCTGACTTTGATTCATCTGGTTGATATGGACAGCATGCGGCATCGCTATGGCGTTCGATCAAAGCAGGCAAAAGAAGCACTGCAGCGACTAGATGCTCGTGTCGGCAGAATCATTCAGGCAACGCGGGATGCTGGAACGTTTGATCAGACTGATTTTGTTTGTCTGGGTGATCATTATCAGATTGATGTTGACCAGATGATTCATCTCAATACGCTGTTTGCACAAAAAGGCTGGCTAAGGCCAATCAAAGATCAGCAGACTTTTAAAAACGACTGGCGGGTAATGGCTAAGACGTGTGATGGCGAAACCTACGTCTACGTAAAACCAGGCGTTGATCAAGACGAAATCAGACGAGCAATTGCTGGAGTCAAGGGGATCGAAAAAATCTATGATGGCGCGCAGGCCGTCAAGTTGGGGGCCGATCCGCACTGTGCATTTTTGGTTGAAGCTAAAGCAGGTTATTACTTTACGGATGAATCACAGCGGCCAGCAGTCGTTGAACCAGCCCTGCCAGCAATGATGGGTCAGCCAGATCGCTACCGTGGCGTTCATGGCTATGGTGCTGATAAGCCTAATTATTTTACGACCGCGGTTTTTTATGGTCCTGATATTAAACCAGGGGCTGCAGTAGAACATGCCGCATTGGTAGATGAGGGTCCGACATTTGCGCAGCTTTTGGGACTGCACTATCCAAAACCAACTGCGGGTAAACCGATCAAGGGAATCTTAAGGAAGTGAAACATGCGATTCAATAAACAGCAGTGGCAATGGATTTTTTATGACTGGGCCAATTCTGGCTATGGAATTTTAGTCGTCACGGTCGTCTTACCGGTTTATTTTAAGTCCGTTGCTCACCAGAATGGGGTCTCAGCAGCAACGTCAACGGCCTTGTGGAGCTATGCCAACAGCGCGGGGACTTTGGTCGTTTCGCTTTTAGCACCGTTTTTGGGAGCAATGGCCGACTATCCGCATGCTAAGCGGCGCTGGCTGAACTGGTTTGCTGGTCTCGGGATTGTCATGACGCTGATTTTGGGAATTCTTTCACCAAGTAACTGGCAATGGCTGTTTAGGCGGCGTAGTGGCTTTTTTAATATTTTTGATCGTTGAGCTGGGACACGGCTTTGGCTGGTTGAATGATTATGGGATTGCCCGGTTCAGTTTTATTTTGGCAGGATTATGGTGGCTTGTTTTTAGCATGCCATTTTTGAAAAATGCTCAGCAGCATTACAGCGTTCCTACCGAGGCACATCCATTTAAAGCTAGTCTGATTCGTGTCATAAGAACTTTGCAGCACATTCGTTGCTATCGGGATGCATTTTGGTCCTTGGTGGCATATTTCTTTTATATTGATGGCGTAGATACGATTTTTACAATGGCTACTTCGATTGGAGCGGATATGGGGATTAGTACCACGATGCTGATGGTTGTCTTGTTGGTTGTGCAGCTGATCGCCTTTCCATTTTCAATCTGGTATGGCTGGCTAATCGCACCTCGACGCGTAAGGCATTGCTCCTAGGAATCTGCATATATTTGTTCATTTGTCTACAGATGCTGCATTTAAAGACACTGCATGATTTTGGGGCTTTGGCGATATTGGTCGGTACCAGTCAAGGTGGGATCCAGGCATTGAGCCGTTCTTATTTTGGCAAGCTGATTCCTAAAGAAAACAGCAGTGAATTTTTTGGCTTTTACAATATCTTAGGCAAGTTTTCAGCGATTATCGGTCCGATTCTAGTCGGTATCGTAACGCAATTGACCGGCAAGTCAACCATTGGGGCGGGGCTCGCTGGCAATCTTGTTTGCAATTGGTCTGCTGATCTTTTTGCGGTTGCTGACACTTTCAAAATAATTGAACATTGCTTTTTATTCGTAAGCAAATTCACCTCAAATGTAAATTTATGAAAGTATAGTTACTGCTTGTAACCGTTTTACTTCTAGTGTATATTAAAAATGATAAATAGGGGTGCAGGCCTTAGACGGAAACCGCCGGAGTAGTGCATCAGGTAAAGGCGTGCTGCTTTTCTATCAGTTTACTGATCAGTCATGGCAACCCAAATCTATTCGCTAGCGAGAGGAAGAAAATGGCGAAAGCAAGAATCGGCAGTGCTGGTTTTCAAGCGCTGACCGCTGAAAAAGCAATTTTACGTGAGGCGAAAAGTGGCAACCCACTAGCAATTCAAAAGCTGTTCGTTAGTTATCAGGGACTTTTTTGTTATGCATGGCAAAAGTATCATCCAGCAGACGTATCTTTGCATGACTGGCTTTCAAATATGTATCAACTGCTCTATCAGGCTGCCTTACATTATGACGGTAGCCAGGGTGCTTCGTTTGGTCATTATCTGTATCGTTCGCTGGAAAATCTGGCTAAGGGTCAATATCGCAGATGTCGAGCCAAGAAAAGAATCCCAGCTGATTGTCTAGTGAGCTTGAGTGATCAATTGCCGGTTGCTTGTCAAGAATCATTGGAAGATCAGATTTGTTGTCGCTTGATTTTTGAAAGATTCTTGATTGATGATCTTTCAAAATTTGAGCGTGAGGTGCTGGTCGCAAGCCTGTTTATTGATATGCCAGCACTTTGTCAGAGATTCAACTGCAGTCAGCGAACGATCCAATCAGCATTGTCGCGTTGTCGCAAAAAACTGATTTTGGCTTTGCAGGCTTAAGTGAGTTGCTTTTTATCCCAAGTCCATGATAGGCTAGACAAGTATATTGGAGGCATAAAATGACTCAAAAAAAAGCGGCACTGGAATGTACCAAATGCGGTGCACGCAACTACACGGTAACAGTTAAGCCTGATCGTGAGTCGCGCCTAGAATTAAGTAAATTCTGCAAGCACTGCGGTGAATATACTCTGCATCGAGAAACTAAATAAGGGACGATTTCAATGAAACTTACAAAATTTGTAAAAAGCGTCAATGCTGAAATGCATAAGGTGGTCTGGCCAACAGCTAAGGAAACGCGACGGGACACGACTACGGTAGTTTCGCTGACGATTTTCTTTATTATCTTTTTTGCGATTATCGACTGGCTGCTGCACCAGTTTATGCTACTGATCGTTGGCTAATTATTGGTCAAATCATGCAGAATCTGGTATACTGCTGTTTGGTTGAAAAAACTTCGCTTTGGGCGAGGTTTTTTATTTTGAACTTTTTTGGTTTTACACAAATGGAGGAACAACGTGGAATCAACTGAAAAGCGCTGGTACGTGCTGCACACGTATTCTGGCTACGAAAACCGAGTTAAGAGCAATTTGGAATCCCGGGCTCAGTCAATGGGCATGCAAGACTACATTTTCCGGGTCGTCGTACCTGAAGAAAAGGTTCGCCAGGTTAAAGACGGGGAAGCCAAGGAAATTGAAGAAAAGACTTTCCCTGGTTATGTTTTGGTTGAAATGGTTATGACTGATCAGGCATGGTACATCGCTCGGAATACCCCAGGCGTAACCGGCTTTTTGGGTTCTCATGGTGGTGGCTCCAAGCCAACTCCTCTGCTGCCTGAAGAAGTTGACCGGATCTTAAAGCGGATAGACGACTCTGAAGAAGCACCACGTACTGATATCGACGTTAAAGTCGGCGACACGGTCAAGATTATTGCGGGGCCGTTTGCTGACATGGTCGGTAAGGTTACCGAAGTTGATCATGACAAGCTGAAACTGCGTGCCGAAATTGAAATGTTTGGTCGCTTGACCTCTGCTGAGGTTGGCTTTGACCAAATTGATTCTGTTGAATAATAGTCAAAATGTTTTTTTTGAGACTGACTATTGAAAAAACATTAATTTAGTGGTATTCTTTTCGAGTATGCTGTTAAAGGCATACAGTGGGAGGGGCAAATCTTACTACCCCATCATTACCACAACACGGACTAAGGAGGTTTTGTCTCGTGGCAAAAAAAGTAGCTAACATTGTCAAGTTGCAAATCCCTGCAGGTGCCGCTACGCCGGCTCCTCCAGTGGGTCCTGCACTTGGTCAGGCAGGTATTAACATCATGGGCTTCACTAAGGAGTTCAACGCACGGACTGCTGATCAAAAGGGTATGATTATCCCTGTTGTTATCACGGTGTACGAAGACCGTTCGTTCGAATTCATTACGAAGACGCCACCTGCTGCAGTACTGCTGAAGAAGGCTGCTGGTGTTGAACACGGTTCCGGTGAACCTAACACGAAGAAGGTTGCTACTGTAACCAAGGATCAAGTTAAGCAAATCGCCGAAACTAAGATGCAAGATCTTAACGCCGCTGACGTTGAAGCAGCGATGCGCATGATCGAAGGTACGGCACGGAGCATGGGCTTCGTCGTTGAAGGCTAAGCTTTCTCGTACCGGGCTGATTCATGAAAGTGAACAGTCCTAGTGGGAGGTATACACTCCGTTAGACCACATTTGCAAGGAGGAAAACATCAACATGGCTAAACATCGCGGTAAGAAGTATCAAGACGCCCTGAAGAAGGTTGATTCCAAGAAGGAATACGCTGTCAGCGACGCGGTACAATTAGTAAAAGACATTGACTTTGCAAACTTCGACTCAACCCTCGAAGTTGCATTTAACTTAAACGTAGACACGAAGCAAGCGGACCAACAATTGCGTGGTGCCGTTGTGCTGCCAAACGGTACTGGTAAAGACCAAACCGTTGTTGTGTTTGCTAAGGGTGAAAAGGCCAAGGAAGCCGAAGCTGCTGGTGCAGACTTCGTTGGCGACCAAGACCTGGTTGACAAGATTCAAGATGGCTGGCTGGACTTTGACGTTGCCATTGCAACGCCTGACATGATGCCACTGGTTGGTCGTCTGGGTCGTGTATTGGGTCCTAAGGGCTTGATGCCAAACCCTAAGACGGGTACGGTTACGATGGATGTAGCCAAGGCCGTTTCTGAATCTAAGGCCGGTAAGGTTACCTACCGGACTGACCGTGACGGCAACGTTGCCGTTCCATTCGGTAAGGCATCCTTTGACACGGACAAGCTGGTTGAAAACCTGAAGACGATCGAAGAAACGATCGTTAAGCTTCGTCCAGCCGCCGTTCGTGGTGCTTACATCAAGCACGTTTCTGTAGCTTCGACTTTTGGTCCTAGCGTAACGATTGACCTGGCAAGCTTCTAAGCTGTCAGCTTGAGATCGATCAAAGCCATCAATTAATTTTGATGGTTTTTTTATTTAAAAATATGTAAGCGCTAACAAATCGTGCTATAATATAGATGTAGCAAAGGTAAGAACCAAACGAGGTGATGCCTAATGATTAAGATGATTCGCGCAGTAATAAAATAGCTTCGTTGCATGGTCAAATGAATGGGGCTGATACCGATGGGCAGTGAATTTAACTAGACGCTTTGGATGGAGATCTGAGGTGGTGCCTAATGGTTAAGATGATTCGCGCAGTAATAAAATAGCTTCGTCGCATGGTCAAATGAATGGGGCTGATACCGATGGGCAGTGAATTTAACTAGACGCTTTGGATGGAGATCTGAGGTGGTGCCTAATGGTTAAGATGATTCGCGCAGTAACAAAATAGTTTCGTCGCATGGTCAAATGAATGGAGCTGATACCGATGGGCAGTGAATTTAGTTAGTCAGGTTCAATATTTGGCGCTGATGACCATTTAAAATGGGGCGATCTTATGTATAAACCACCATAATTTGAACAACGCAAGATGGCTGGCAAATCGATAAATTAATAAAAATCAATATAATAAAAGAAATTGAAACAAAGAAGCGATCGTGAAATCAAAACACGGTCGCTTCTTTTGTTATGTCGTAAACTATTTTGCTGGCTGGTCGAGCTTTTTGACGATCCAAAAGACTGGTAAGCCGATAATCACGACACCGGCAAAAAGCATTACGCCGGCCGGATCATTGATAATTTCGCTGACCAAAACGAAGATGCCACCAGCAATGGCAATAATCGGAATCCATGGGTAAAGTGGGGTGGAAAATGGTCGTGGTGCTTCATTGGTTTTGCGCAGAATAAAGATACCAAAGAACGCCAGAATGTAAAAACAATAAACGGTGAAGACGCACAAATCGGATAAATGATCTGGATCAAAGAACATCATCATGATTGTAGCCAAAATAATGATAAACAAAGTTGCCGCTACCGGCGACTTACCTTTTGGCGTTAGATAGGAAAGCGTACGTGAAAATGGAATATCACGTCGTTTGGCCATTGCATAGACGATTCTTGGAAACGTCAGCATCTTACCATTGATCGTTCCCATCATTGAAATAATGATACCGGCAGATAAGAGCTTGCCGCCAATCGTACCGAAAGCTTTGACGGCAAGATAGGCAGTGGTATTTTCGCCGAGCCGATGAATCGTTTGAACTGGCAAAAAGCGTAAAACGCCAATTGTAATCAAAGTATAGATTAGCAAAACCGCACTGATTCCCAGGATGATCGCTTTTGGCAGCAGTTTTTGGGGATTTTTCATCTCACCGCCCAAGTTGGCAATCAAAATCCAGCCATCATAACCGAACAAGGTTGCTAAGATAGCAACACCAAAATTTCCGGCCGATTGATGAACCTGACTGAGCGTTTGGCCAAAGGCATCTTGATGGCCCCAGAATAGACCAAAGATGATAATAGCGGCAATTGGCACCATTTTTCCAATCGTAGTGATCACGGAAAATACTGCACCAACGCGATTTTCCAGCATGTTCATGGCACCAATGACTAGGATTGTGATTACAGCCAACGGAATGCGCCAAGCAGCACTAAGCCCAAAAAGGTTGGCCATCAGAATGCTCATAAAGCCGGCAACTGAGGCAATAATTGCGGGACCATAGACAATGATCTGCATCCAGCCAGCTAAAAAGCCCCAAATGCGTCCATAAAGGTTTTCGATATAGACATACAGACCACCGGTATATGGCATTTGTGAGCCAATCTCAGCAATCGTCAAGCCAGCCGTCAGCGTGATGATACCACCCAGAACCCAGGCGAGAATGGCCATGGTTGAAGATCCTGCACTGTCCAGGACTGAACCTTGCTTAAAAAAGATACCGGAGCCGATGATGGTACCAATTACGATTGAAAGCGCCGAACCGAAGCCTAACGAGCGTTTAAGCTCTGTTTGCGGCTGTTTTTTCATAGGAATTTCCTCCATTCATTAGTCCAACAAAAAACCGAGCCGTCCAACTGCCAAGAAGGTTCAAAAGCAGTCGGGCATGCTCGGTGTCGCTGGTAATTTGAGCGCGTCAAAGATCCTCAACTGCTTTCAGATTGAAGCTGAGGATGAAGATTGATGAAGTTTGAAATAATGCAGAGTCATTAAATCGCTCCTCCAGACGCTGGAAAATTTTACGATTCTTACAATAACATGAGAAAAAATTAAACGCAACAAATTATCAATGAAAATAAATTCAAAAAACATCCTTGCAATCTCGGCTCAATCCTGTTATACTGGCAAAGTTGATTAAATATGACTCTGCCTAAGACTCAGGTGGCGTAAGCCTTAATGAATGCCTGCCGAGGAAGAAATGAAATGTTCCTTCTCTATGTCTGCCGGTCATAGGGATTTTTTTAAATCCGATCAAAATACATCGCAGGAGGTGAAATTCATGAGCGAAGCAACGATTGCTAAGAAGGCTGAAGTAGTTAAGAACGTCAATGAAATGCTGACGAACGCTGAAACGGCCATTGTTGTTGACTACCGTGGTCTGACGGTTGCTGAAGTTACGGATCTGCGTAAGCAGCTGCGTGATGCAGGCATCAAGATGATGGTTATCAAGAACAAGATTCTGGAACGTGCCGTTGAAGGTACGGACTACGAAGATCTGAAGAGCACGTTCGTTGGCCCAACGGCCGTAGCATTCTCAGACGAAGATGCTATTGCCCCAGCAAAGATTCTGAAGAAGTTTGCTGACGACCACGAAGCTCTGGAAATCAAGGGTGGCTTCATCGAAAAGAAGGTTCAAACCCTCGACAAGATCAACGAATACGCTACGATGCCAAGTCGCGAAGACCTGCTGTCCATGTTGGCAAGTGCTCTGCAAGATCCAATGCGGAAGATTGCCCGTGCAGTCAAGGCTGTTGCCGACAAGAAGAGCGAAGAAGAAGCTGCCTAAGCTTTATAGCGTACCCGCTAATTTTAAAAATCTGCGCCTGAGCGCATAAACCGAAATATTGGAGGAAAATTAACATGGCTTTTGATAAGGATGCTATCATTGCTTCTCTGAAGGAAGCATCAATCTCTGACCTTAACGACCTGGTTAAGGCTATCGAAGAAGAATTCGACGTTTCTGCAGCTGCTCCAGTTGCTGTTGCCGGTGCTGCCGGTGGCGACGCTGCTGCTAAGGACAGCTTCACTGTTGAACTGACTTCTGCAGGTTCTGCAAAGGTTAAGGTCATCAAGGCTGTTAAGGACATTACTGGTCTGGGTCTGAAGGACGCTAAGGACCTGGTTGACAACGCACCATCCGCTGTCAAGGAAGACGTTAAGGAAGACGAAGCCAACGACATCAAGGAAAAGCTTGAAGCCGCAGGTGCTACTGTTACCCTTAAGTAGTCTCAGCTTAAATAACAAAAAGACGATCGCTGTTAGCGGTCGTCTTTTTGTATATGTAAATATTGATGTTTTTATGGATTAATTTCTTTGTAAAGAAAATCAAAAGAAACTGTTTGGCATTTCAGCAATTATCTGCATTATTTTATTAGCGATTGCCTATTTTGGCGATTTAGCCATCAGCAATACATTAATCAACTATCACAGCTGGGTCGGCATCATCTGCCAGACGTTCGGGGAATTTCCAGTTTATCTGATTTTTGCCTTATGCGGCCAAATTGCGATGACTTATGCTTGGTGGGGCGGTTTTGAAAAATTGATGGCAGTACCATTGTTTGTCGGTGGGCTGACATTGTCACTTTAGCAAAACAAGCAATACGTTAATGAGTTCTTGGACTATCTTTATTCAGCTCATACTAATCTCAAAAATGGTACGGCGATTGCAATGGCCAACAGCGACTCGGCAACGGGTGGCTTTTCAGAATCGATAATCATCACCGTCTGGATATTGTTTTTTGCTGCCTTTACGCTGCTGGCGCAATGGTGGTTGAAGAATAAGACGCAAGGCCAACTGACGCGCTATATGCAGATTGCTGTACTGGTATCCTTTACGGTCTGGTTTGCTCTGGAAGTTAATCTGACCTTAAAGGAACTGTGGGGACACTATCGCCCTTATGAACTGACGGCTGGTAATCATGAGTTTACCAACTGGCTGACGATTAATGGCGTTAATGGTCATAAGTTGTTTCCATCAGGACATACGATGGCAGCAACGCTATGTATCGTTTTCTCGTGGTTCGTCTCCAAAGTCAAGCGCAAGGGATTCTTTATTGGTGGGATCATCTATGGTGTCTTGATCGGACTGAGCCGTGTAATTGTAGGAGCCCATTTCTTCTCTGACGTTACGTTCTCGTTTTTTCTGACGGCATTGATCATCTTTGTGATGAACGGACTTGGCAAGAAACTGATTAGAGACTTTTGCTTACAAAAATTTAGTGGTTTAAATCTGTGAATCAGAATACAATAAACGCTGAATAAAGGACGATGAAAGTAGGAAACAACGAACTGCTTTTAAAAATAATCAAAACTTTTTCTTACTGCTACAAGGCTTGAAGAGATCACGTTGTAATCGCTTTCCAAAATCCAGTGATTGTTATTAATTTCACAAAAAGTGTTTACAAATCCGAGAAAAAGAGTATAGTAATAATTGTTCAAAGGATAACAAAGTTGTTGAAAAGTAATTAACTGAGAAGGAGTAAGTGCAATGACAGTTAAAGCCAAAGCCACTGTTAAGGCCACTGAAAAGCCTAAAGACAAGGAACAAACTGCTGAAGAACTGATTAATGGATTGATTGACAAGAGTGAAAAGGCACTTGATCAATTACGCACATTTAGCCAGGAACAAGTCGACAAGATCTGTCAAAACCTGGCGCTGGCTGCTGAGGAACACCACATGGATCTGGCGGTTTCTGCCGCTAACGAAACCGGCCGTGGGGTTGCTGAAGACAAGGCCATCAAGAACATCTACGCCAGTGAATACATCTGGAACAACATTCGCAACGACAAGACGGTTGGGATCATTGATGAAGATGATGAAAACCAAATGATTACGATTGCTGATCCGCTGGGGGTAATTGCTGGGGTCGTACCGGTTACCAACCCAACGTCAACGGTAATTTTCAAGTCAATCGTTGCCTTGAAGACGCGGAACACAATCATCTTCTCGTTCCACCCACAAGCCTTCAAGTCATGTGTAAAGACTGGTCAGATTCTGGAAGCTGCTGCTGAAGCTGCCGGTGCACCAAAGGACGTTATTCAATGGATTCCACAATGCAGTCGTGAAAATACAACGGCATTGCTGCAGAATCCACGCATTGCTACGATTCTGGCTACTGGTGGCCCTGGCCTGGTTAAGGCAGCTTACAGTTCTGGTAATCCTGCACTGGGTGTCGGTCCTGGTAACGGTCCGGCCTACATTGAAAAGAGCGCCAATATTGATCGTTCGATCTACGACATCGTCCTTTCAAAGACTTTCGATAACGGTATGATCTGTGCTACTGAAAACTCGGTTGTTGTCGATGACGAAATCTACGACCAGGTTAAGGAAGCATTCAAGAAGTGGAACTGCTACTTCTTGAAGCCAAGCGAAATTCCAACCTTTACCAACGGCTTTATTGACCCAGATCGTCACCAGGTCCGTGGCCCAATTGCTGGTCGTTCTGCCAATGATATTGCCGAAATGTGTGACTTGAAGAACGTTCCGGCTAACACTAAGGTCCTGATTGCCGAATTGGATGGCGTTGGTCCTAAGTATCCATTGTCTGCTGAAAAACTTTCACCAGTGTTGACGATGTACCGTGCCAAGGATCGTGAAGATGCTTTCCGTATCTGCAGCGAGCTGCTGGCATATGGTGGTGAAGGTCACACGGCCGCTATTCACACTAATGATGATGAACTGATTAAGGAATACTCGTTGAAGATGAAGGCTTCTCGGATCATCGTCAACTCACCATCTGGTCTGGGCGGTATTGGTAACGTCTACAACAACATGACGCCATCATTTACGCTGGGGACGGGTTCATACGGCAGTAACTCGATCTCACACAACGTTTCTGACTGGGATCTGCTGAACATTAAGAAGGTTGCTATGCGTCGTGAAAATCCACAATGGGTACAGATTCCGCCAAAGGTATACTTCCAACGGAACTCACTGAAGTACCTTAAAGAAATTCCAAACATCAACAAGGCATTTATCGTTACCGGTCCCGGCATGATCAAGCGTGGCTACATTCAACGGGTTATTGACCAGCTGCGGCTGCGTAACAATCGGGTTCAATACGAGATCTTCTCTGATATTGAACCAGACCCATCGACGGATACGGTTGACAAGGGTGTAGCTTGGATGAATGACTTCCAGCCTGATACGATTATCGCACTGGGTGGTGGTTCACCAATGGACGCTGCCAAGGCAATGTGGATGTTCTATGAGCACCCAGATACGACTTGGAACGGGGTTCGTCAAAAGTATCTTGACATCCGTAAGCGGGCCTACAAGATCGGTCGGCCAAAGAAGGCCCAATTCATCGGGATTCCTACGACTTCCGGTACGGGTTCTGAAGTTACGCCATTTGCAGTTATTACCAACTCTAAGACGCACGTTAAGTACCCATTGGCTGATTACGCTCTGACGCCAGATATTGCTATCGTTGACTCGCAATTCGTTGAATCCGTGCCTGCCAACACGACGGCATGGACTGGTCTGGATGTTTTGACACACGCTACTGAATCGTATGTTTCCGTAATGGCAACTGACTACACGCGTGGCTGGTCGCTGGAAGCCATCAAGGGCGTTATGGAAAATCTGGAGGCATCTGTCAAGGGTGATAAGCTGGCCCGCAAGAAGATGCACGACAGCTCCACGATTGCAGGTCTGGCCTTTGCCAACGCTTTCTTAGGGATTACGCACTCTTTGGCCCACAAGATGGGTGGTGCCTTTGATCTGCCTCATGGTCTGGTAATTGCGATTGCACTGCCACAGGTTATCCGCTTCAACGCTAAGCGCCCAACCAAGCTGGCAATGTGGCCACATTACGAAGACTACCGTGCTGATAAGGATTACGCCGAAATCGCTCGCTTCTTAGGCTTGAAGGGCAACACGACTGAAGAGCTGGTCGAAGCCTACGTTCAAAAGATCATCGAACTGGCTCACAAGTGTGGCGTAACGCTGAGTTTGAAGGCTAATGGCGTCAAGCGTGAAGACTTTGACAAGGTTGTTGATCAATTGGCTGTATTGGCTTATGAAGATCAATGTACGACGGCTAACCCAGTTGAACCACTGGTCAGCCAGCTTAAGGAACTGCTGGAACGCTGCTACGATGGTACCGGCGTTGAAACGGAAGAATAGTTTAAAGTTTTCTGATTATCCTCAATTAATTTTCTCAACTTAAATTCTCAACTTTAAAAGACGGTTGCGGATCCACGACCGTCTTTTTTGATTATAATTAAAAAAACATGAGAAATAGATTGACAAATTCTCAGCTATGCCTTAGCGTATTAAACAAGTTAATCAACGGAACAAAACACAGTGATCCGGAGAGTAAGGTTATGGCTGACTGATCAGCGACCCCGATGAAGTGTGAGCGGGGACAGGAGCCATAACTGGAAAGTAGCCGGTGAGTGGCCGATGCGACGTAAGAAGTGTCGGACGGGTGCGCCCGTGATCGCGCCAGCGTATGAACACGTACGCGTTGAGGCTCAATTGGTGACGGTTGAGCAAAAAAAGGTGGTAACACGCAAAAGCGTCCTTTTCAAATCATGGTCTGATTTGAAAAAGGCGCTTTTTATTTTCCGTTGATCACGAAATCTTAGCTAAGATCTCTTTTTAAAACTTATTTACTGATTGAAAGGGGATTGACTTTTATGAATACGAACAAACTGACTTTTCGCAATACGCTATTGATTGGATCCTTGATTTTTGGGATGCTCTTTGGGGCTGGTAATCTGATTTTTCCGGTTCACCTGGGACAAATGGCTGGTGCACATTGGTTTAGTGCCGCAAGTGGCTTTTTGATCTCAGGGGTGCTCCTGCCATTGATGGCCTTATTGGCAATCAGTATTACGCGATCTAATGGTATCTATGATCTGGCGCGTCCCAACGGTGCCTGGTATGCACTTATTTTCTTGATTTTGGTTCATGCAACGTTGGGACCACTGTTTGCAACCCCACGAACGGCAACCGTTTCCTATGCAATCGGCATTGCACCACATCTTTCAGCTGGTGCCAATAAATGGGGAATCTTAATCTATTCAGCCGCCTTCTTTGGTCTGACCTACTACTTCTCCACTCGTGAAGGTAAAATCACCGATATGATCGGTAAGATGCTTAATCCACTGTTTTTAGGCTTGATGTTCATCATCTTCTTTATGGCATTTATCAGCCCAATGGGACACGCTGGCATGGCCGCTATCACTTCTGCCTACCGTCATGCATCGTTTACCAATGGTTTTCTGCAAGGCTACAACACGATGGACTGTCTGGCAGCCCTGGCATTCGGCATTACGTTTATCACGGCCGTCAAGGGTCTGGACATCAAGCGTCAGCGTGACGTTTCCTGGGCAACTGCTAAAGGTGGCGCACTGGGAATTGCGGGGATTGCTTTGATCTACATTGCTTTAATCTGGCTTGGTGCTACCAGTTTGGCGCATTTTAAAATGGCAGACAACGGTGGTACGACGCTGGAACAGATTGCCAATTACTACCTAGGTACGGCGGGTGATGCAATTCTGACTGTTTTGGCAACAACGACCTGCATGACCAGTGCAATGGGACTGGTTGTTGCTTTCTCACAAGACTTCCATCGTCGCTTCCCTAAGATTTCCTACAAGGCCTTCTTGCGTTTTAACTGTGGCCTTTCTTTCTTGGTTGCCAACTTGGGTCTGGACCAGATTATTGCCTGGTCAACGCCAATCTTGATGTTCCTGTACCCGCTGGCAATTACGCTGATCATCATGGGGATCATGTCTCCGCTCTTCAAAAACGATCCACTGGTTTACCGCATTACGACGGGCTTTACTTTGATTCCAGCCTTCTTTGACATGATGAACGCAACGCCGGCTATTTTGCATAATACGGTTGCCGTTCAAGCAATGATTGGCTTTGCTGCCAAGTTCTTCCCATTCTTCAGTCTGGGCTTTGGCTGGCTTTCATTTGGCATCGCTGGTCTGGCATTAGGTTTGATTATCCATTTTGCCAAGGAATGGATGACCTCTCCAGCAATCAGTGAAGATTAGCAACAAACGTATAAATAAAAAACGTGCGGGATGCATTCAGCATTCGCACGTTTTTTGATTGGTAAAAACTAGTCTTTGTCGTTAAGGCTCTTGCCGGCGTTTGGATCAGCAACGTGATAGTCACTGTCGCTCATGGCTTCAACTTCACCCAGTCGATAGCCGTTGCCGACTTGACTAAAGAAGTCATGGTTGGAAGTCGTCGTTGAGATTCCGTTCATTACAACGGGGTTAACGTCGCTGGCCGTATCAGGGAACAGTGGATCTTGACCCAGGTTCATCAAAGCCTTGTTGGCATTGTAGCGAATAAAGGTCAAGACATCATCAGTCCAGCCAACCTGGTCGTACAGCAGGTGAGTATACTTTTCTTCGTTGTCGTAGAGCTCGTACAAGAAGTTGTACATCCAATCTTTCATATCCTGCTGCTGCTTTTCGGTCAGATCCTTCATGCCAACTTGGAACTTGTAGCCGATGTAGGTACCATGGACTGACTCATCACGCAAGATCAGCTTGATGATTTCTGCCACGTTGTTAAGCTTGTTGTGGCCCAAATAGTAAAGTGGCGTGTAAAAGCCTGAGTAGAAAAGGAACGTTTCCAAAAAGACGTTGGCAACCTTTTTCTTCAATGGATTGACGCTTGGATCAAGGTAGATGTTGCCAATCCGCGTGGCCTTGTTTTGCAGATATTCTTCGGTGTCAGACCAGTCAAAGATCTCATCGATTTCTTCTGGCGTATTCAGCGTTGAAAAAATTGTAGAGTAGGACTTGGCGTGTACGGACTCCATAAATTGAATGTTGTTTAAGACAGCTGTTTCATGTGGTGTCTTGACGTTTTCTTTCAATGCGGTCAGACCAGCTTCGGACTGCAGCGTATCCAAAAGCGTCAGACCACCAAATACGTGACCAACGACCCATTGATGATCAACATCGAGTTCACGCCAGTCGTCCATATCGTTGGAAACCGGGATTCGCGTATCTAGCCAGAACTGTTCAGTCAGTTTTTCCCAAGTGGCTTTGTCGATCATGTCAGAGACTTCATTCCAATTGATTGCCTTATAGTTTTTGATTGGCACGAAATTTTCAATCTTCATTATTAAATTGAACTCCTTTAGTCTTAATTGAGGTAGTAAAAATTAGATAACGCAGCTTTCGCATTGGTTGGCACCGATCTCATCTTGATCATCGGTAAACGTCCGAATGTAGTAGATGGACTTGATGCCTTTTTGATAGGCATAATGGCGTAGAATGTTTAAGTCGCGTGTAGTCATTTTATCAGTGCGGCCGTTTTTCCATTCATACATCCCAGCTGGAATCGTTGAGCGCATAAACAGCGTCATAGCCAGTGACTGGTCAATGTGCTCTTGAGCCGCTGCGTAGGTGTCGATGACGCTGCGCATATCAGTGTCGTAGGCTGACTTGTAGTATGACATGGTATCGTTGCTGAGGTATGGCGCAGGGTAGTAGATCTTACCAATCATCTTTTCTTGACGTTCCTCAATCCGGTTAATGATTGGGTGCAGGCTGGAAGTTGAGTCGCCGATATATGAAGTTGAGCCATTAGGAGCAACGGCCAGACGATAGGCATTGTAAAGACCATCTTTTTGAACGGCAGCCTTAAGTGCTTGCCAGTCCTCAATGCCAGGGATGAAGATACCATCAAACAGTTCCTTGACGGCATCCGACTTTGGACCCCAGTCTTGGCTGACGTACTTGTCAAAATAAGAACCATCTGCGTACGTACTCTTTTCAAACTCGGCAAACGTTTCATGACGCTCACGGGCAATATCGTTTGAAGCCTTGATTGTCCAATAATTGAGCAACATGAAGTAGACGCTGGTAAACTCAAGGGCGACTGGCGAGCCGTATTGGATATGGTGTTTTGCCAGATAGCCATGCAGTCCCATGGCCCCCAGACCGATTGCATGGGCCATATCGTTACCGTGCTCGATTGATGGTACAACGTCAAGATGCTCGATATCGCTAATATGGGTCAAACCACGTACCATGGCACTGACGGAACGGCCAAAGTCTGGTGACTCCATCATGTTGGCGATATTGGTGGATCCCAGGTTGCATGAGACGTCAGTACCCAGCTTGGCAAACGTCTGGTCATCGTTGACAATTGATGGGCGTTGAACCTGAGCAATCTCAGAACAAAGGTTGCTCATGACGATCTTGCCATCAATTGGGTTGGCACGGTTGACGGTATCCAGATTGACGATATATGGGTAGCCTGATTCTTGCTGCAGCTTGGAGATCTCATCTTCCAGATCACGCGCGTTAACCTTGTATTTGGTAATCGCATCGTTTACGACCATGTTTTCATATTCAGCAGTAATATCAACATATGAGAAAGGAACGCCGTAGACTCGTTCAACATCATAAGGACTGAACAGATACATGTCCTGATTGCTTTCGACCAGCTCATAAAACTTGTCAGGGACGGTAATTCCAAGCGATAGCGTCTTGATCCGAATCTTTTCGTCGGCGTTTTCTTTCTTAGCAGACAAAAAAGCCACGATATCAGGGTGGAAGACGCTAAGGTAAACCACACCGGCACCTTGTCGCTGGCCAAGCTGATTGGAATAAGAGAATGAGTCTTCCAAAAGCTTCATAACCGGAACGACCCCACTGGCAGCGCCTTTGATCTTTTTGATTGGAGCACCGGCCTCACGCAGGTTTGAAAGATTGATACCGACCCCACCACCGATTTTGGAAAGCTGCAGAGCAGAGTTAATCGTGCGGCCAATTGAGTTCATGTCATCAGTTGCCTGAATCTCAAAACAGGAGACGAATTCGCCACGACGCTTGCGGCCAGCGTTTAAAAACGTTGGCGTGGCAGGCTGATAGCGTTGGTGAATCAGTTCATCGGCCAGCTGCATGGCCAATTGTTCATTGCCGTCTGCCAAAAACAGCGCATTCATGGCAACGCGATCAATGTAGTTTTCCAGATAGTATTCCTTGTCATTGGTCCGCAGCGCGTATTGGGCATAGAACTTATAGGCAGCCATAAATGAATGAAAGTGAAAATCCTGAGCCTTTAAATAGGCATAAAGCTCTTCGATAAACTCGAAACGATACTTATGCATAAAGCCGGTTTCGATGTAGTCATTTGCTTCCAGCCAGTCAAAGCGTTCCTTTAATGAGGAAAAATGCTTGGTGTTTAGCACGACGTTTTCTTTGATGAAGTCTTCTAATGCCTCGCGATCCTTGTCCAGTTGAATCTGGCCGTTTTTAGGAATGTTGAGCTCATTGTTGAGGTCGTAGTACTTTACCTTGGTAAGGTCGATGTCTGATAGTGCCATTGAATAACTCCTTTTCAGTGCAATAAAAAGCGGGCATCGCGCAAAATAATTGAACGATCCCCGGAGATAACGCAGTATAATTGACTGTTAGGCCAATTGCTTGAGCATGTCGGGACGGAAACCAGTGAAGGATTGACCATCTGGCAGCTTGATGACAGGCGTGGCCTTAAAACCATCAGCTTTCAATTGATCAACGTATTCTGGATGCTCATCGATGTTGTGCTCAATAAAGTCAACGTGGTGCTGCGTTAAAAACATTTTGGTCATCTTGCATTGAATGCAGTTGTTTTTAGAAAAAACGGTAATCATGAATCTCAATCCCCTTTAGCTTTTCGTGATTTAATGTTTTCTAGTATAGCGGGTTATAAAGAAATTACAAGCATTGACGCACCATATGATGTATGCTTACAAAATGTTAGCACAACATGTAGTGGCTAGCTGATAAGGGATTGAGGCATTACTACATGCTGCGGAAATTTTTATTTTCAATGATGATTGCTTCATAACTCATGCAGTAGCAAAATCACAAAAACCATTATACACTGATTAATAACAATTGATAAGGGAGAAAAATTTTGCAACCGGAAGATTATATGGAAATGGCACTGGCTGAGGCTCACCAAGCTGAATTATTAAATGAGGTACCGATCGGAGCGGTAGTCGTTTACCATGGTGAGGTAATCGGGGCCGGTCACAACATGCGGGAAAAATTTCAAAACGCTGCCTATCATGCTGAGATGCTGGCAATCATGGAAGCTTGTGAGTATCTTAAGAGCTGGCGGCTGGAAGAATGTGATCTGTACGTAACGCTGGAGCCATGCATGATGTGCAGTGGCGCAATCATGAACTCTAGAATCCGATCGTTATATTATGGAGCCAAAAACCCTAAAGCCGGAACGGTCGACAGTCTGTATCATCTGCTGAGTGATTCAAGGCTTAATCATCAAGTCGAGATTGTGTCAGGCGTCAAGGAAACCGAATGCCAGCAGATGCTGAAGCGGTTCTTTAAACGTGTTCGTAAAGAGCGCAAGGCTGCAAAAAAAGCTGCTCAGCAAAAGAATTAATTGAAGACTGGCATTTAAATTCAAAATAGTGTAAGATATTATTTGCCGTAAGGTCATGGGGCAAAGTTGTGCCTACGAATCGTGTCAGGTCCGGAAGGAAGCAGCACTAAGTTCGCTACAGCTTGTGCCCCATGTTTTTTTGAAAAATCAACCGCTGTGTGGCTTGTCTCGCACAGCTTTTTTTATGCATTGAACGTTTTTTAAATCGAATTGGCACGCTTTTGCTAGTATAATAAAAACAATATGGACTTTTATCAGAAAGGGAGCAGCTAAGATGAGCTATCAGGCGCTTTATCGGGTCTGGCGGCCACAGCGATTTGACGAGATTGTCGGTCAGCAGGTGGTTACCCAGACGCTTAAAAACGCAATTATAACCAATCAGATCAGTCATGCCTATCTGTTTGCCGGGCCACGAGGAACTGGTAAGACCTCTGCTGCCAAGATCTTTGCCAAGGCCATCAACTGTCATCATCAAAAAGACGGTGAGCCTTGCAATGAATGTGAGATCTGTCGGGCAATCACCAACGGGCAGCTGGGAGACGTTATTGAAATCGATGCTGCTTCCAATAATGGGGTTGAAGAAATTCGCGATATTCGCGATAAGGCCAAGTATGCACCGACCCAAGCCGACTATAAGGTCTATATTATTGATGAGGTGCATATGCTTTCAACTGGTGCCTTCAACGCGCTGTTAAAGACTTTGGAAGAGCCGCCAGCGAATGTAATCTTTATTTTGGCCACCACTGAGCCGCATAAGATTCCGTTGACGATCATCAGTCGAGTGCAGCGGTTTGACTTTCGCCGCATCTCAGCGCAGGATGCCTTTGAAAGAATGCGGTACATTTTGGATCAAAAGCATGCCCAGTATGAAGAAGACGCACTCTGGGTGATTGCCAATGCGGCCGAGGGCGGGATGCGTGATGCATTAAGTATTTTGGATCAGGTTCTGTCGTTTAGCGATAATCAAGTCAAACTGGATGACGCGCTTTTGGTTACCGGCAGCGTCACCAAGCAGCTGTTGAAAAAATATTTTGATGAGATTACTGAGCATCAAAGTGCAGCGGCTCTGCACACCATGAAAGAAATTTTGGACCAGGGCAAAGATGGTCAGCGCTTTATTGAAGATCTGATCTCGTTTATTCGCGATGTGCTGCTGTATCAAGAATCACCGCAGCTGGTCAATGTCGCCGGTTCTGGACTCAAGGAAGCCGATTTTCAGCAATTAAGCCAGTCAGCCAGTGCCGATGAGCTTTACCAAATGATTGACGAGTTAAACGAGATTCAAGAAGAGATGCGCTTTACGACGCATCCGGACGTCTATTTGGAGGTTCTGACCGTTAAATTAAGTCAGATTCGACCTAAGACCGCTCAAACCGGTGAAGTAGATCCGCAGATCAGCCAGACAATCGGTCATCTCCAGCAAGAGATTCAACAGCTGCAGTCAACGATTGCCAGCCTAAGACAAAATGGCGTCGCAACTCAGCCACGAGCGGCCCGGCGTCAAAACAGTGCGGCTGGAGTTAGATCGCAGCCTAAGACAGTTCTAAAGCTGGATCGTGTTTACCCGATTCTGGAACATGCTACCAAGCAGAATCTGCGCAGTCTCCAGGAAATCTGGGGCGATCTGCTCAACATGCTGGATACGCCGCAAAGAGCTTTAATCAATACGTCGCAACCAGTTGCCGCCAGTCCAGAAGGCGTCGTCGTCTCATTTGACAGCAGCTTTTTACTGCAGCGAGCCAATAGCGGCAGTCTGGCGGCTGATATGGAAGCCGGCCTGCAGCGTTTGTCTGGCAATGAGATGCGCGTGGCTTTCGTACCGATGGATCAATGGCCAAAAATCCGACACAACTATCTGGTTGAGCATGGCTACCTGAATAAGGGCAAAACAACCGGAACCGATAAAAAAGCAGCTCCGGTTCAGCCGACAGCTAATGAGAAAAAAGATCCCATCGTTGATAAAGCTAGGCAAATGTTTGGCGATCTGGTAAAAATAGAAGATAATTAAACCATAATAATAGATAAAGGATGGATGATACTATGATGCGCGGAATGAACATGCAGCAGATGATGAAGCAAGCCAAGAAGATGCAGCAAAAGATGATGGAAGAACAGCAAAATCTGGCCAAAGAAGAATTTGTAGGCGTTTCACCTGATGAGCTGGTCAAGGCAACCTTTACCGGTGACAAGAAACTGACTGACCTGCAGATTGACCCACAAGCCGTTGACCCAGATGACGTTGACATGCTGGCAGACCTGGTCTTGGCAGCCGTCAACGATGGACTGGAAAAAGTCGATGCCGCAACGCAGCAGAAATTCGGCAAGTATGCCAAGGGATTGAATATTTAAGGAGGCTTGGCGATGCAGTATCCTGAGCCAATCGCCAAACTAATCGACAGTTACATGAAACTGCCGGGAATTGGTGAAAAGACCGCGACTCGCCTGGCCTTTTATACGCTGGGGATGGATCAAAGCGACGTTGAGGATTTTGCCAAGTCGCTGCTCAGCGTAAAAAAGGATCTGCACTATTGCAGCATCTGCGGTTTTATTACCGAAGACGATCCATGTCCAATTTGCAGAGATAAGTCACGTGATCGCTCAACGATTTTGGTGGTTGAGCACTCTCAAGATATTATGGCCATGGAGCGTATGCATGAATACCATGGTCTCTACCATGTTTTACATGGCTCAATTTCGCCAAGTGAGGGAACCGGACCAATGGATATCAATATTCCGGCCTTGCTTAAACGACTGCAGCAAGATACAACGGTCAAGGAGATCATTGTGGCCACCAATGCCTCATTGGATGGTGAGACAACGGCCCAATACTTGGCCAAACTGATTAAGCCAGCCGGAATCAGAGTTACACGGCTGGCCCATGGACTATCAGCCGGTGCCAATATCGACTATACCGATGAGGTAACCTTGTTCAGAGCAGTTCAGGGTCGAACGGAAATGTAGGTGAAGATTATGTTTTTTAAGCATCGTAATCCCCATGCAGTTGAAGAGCTTGGCAACCAGAACCTGCTGGAATTGATCTATAACGTCAAAGACAGTTGGGATCATGCCAAAGAAACTGAGCATGCCGTCTATGAAGGCCAGGTTGACAACGAGCTCTACAGTCGTACCAAGCTGCAGGAGCAAAAATATCTGTATCTTTATGGCAAGGCGCGGCGCAGTCATCTGCATGGCTATCTAAACGACAGCGTGATCAAGCAGTAATCGAGGAATAGCAATGGATGGTAAATTTATTTCGTTTGAAGGACCGGATGGAGCAGGCAAGACCAGCGTGATGCGGCAGATTACAGCCGATCTTAAAGAGCAGCTGGGAAGCGATGGCGTTGTATACACCAGAGAGCCGGGTGGCAACCATATTGCCGAACAGATTCGCGATGTCTTGTTTGATGCCGATAATACTGACATGGATCCACGAACGGAGGCTTTGTTATTTGCAGCGGCCCGGCGGCAGCATCTGGTTGCTGATATTTTGCCAGCGCTCCAAAACGGCAAGGTGATTCTTTGTGATCGTTACATTGACAGCTCAATAGCCTATCAAGGTGCTGGGCGCGGCCTTGGAGAAGAAAATATCTGGCAGATCAATCAGTTTGCCATTGATGGCTTGATGCCGGAACTGACGATTTATCTGGATATTGATTCAGAACTGGGCCTGCAGCGGATTGCACAAAATCGAGCCGATGAGGTCAATCGCTTGGATGAGGAAAAACTATCCTTTCATCGCAAGGTAAGAAGTGCCTATCAGAAATTGGCTCAAGAAAACCCGCAGCGAATCGTTACTATTGATGCCAGCCAGCCATTGGACCAGGTAATTTTGCAGGTTCAACAGGCAATTCATCAGCGATTTTCGCAATTGTTTTAAATGACTTAGCGTGACCTTAAAGGGGGAATTCATTATGAAAATGATTATGGCAATCGTTCAACCAAAAGATGCCGGTAAGCTGCGCGATGCATTTATCGACAACAACATCGGAGCAACCAAGCTATCATCAACCGGTGGCTTTTTAAGAGAAGGCAATACGACCTTTATGGTGGTTGTAGAAGACGAACGAGTTGACGAGGTATTGGAAATCATTAAGCATAATGCCAAGTCGCGTGAACAGTACATGACGCCAGCGGCTCAGATCGACAACGGTTCATCGGCCATTCCAATTAATGTTCAAATTGGTGGTGCTACGGTCTTTATTCTCCCAGTCGAAAAGTTTTTACAGTTTTAGCAAATCAGCAGGCCGATCAAGACGAGGTGATTCAAAATGGAACATGCCACACAATCAGAGTGGCAAGCTGAGCAGCTGCAGCCGGCAATCAGTCAGCGTCTCAAAAAAACCATGGCGCAAAGCGAGCTGGCCCATGCCTATCTATTTGCTGGCCCGTCTGGATCAGGGAAAAAAGCTTTGGCGCAGTGGATGGCCCTGCGCCTTTTTTGTGAGCATTCAGAGGCTGGTGAGCCGGATGGAACCTGCAGCGAATGTCAGCGTATCTTGTCCGGCAACCACCCGGATGTTGTCGTTGCCGCTCCAGAAGGCCGCCAGATTAAAGTGGATACGATTCGACGCTTAAAGGCCGAGTTTGGCAAAAGCGCTATGGAAGGCAGTCAAAAGCTGTTTATAATTGAAGATGCTGAAAAAATGACGACAAGTGCTGCCAATAGTCTGTTAAAATTTATTGAAGAGCCGCTGCCCGGCATTTATATTCTGCTGCTGACGACCAACAAGAGTGCCGTTTTGCCAACGATTCGTTCCCGAACGCAGATTATCGAGCTGCAGCCATTGCCCAAAAAGATTCTAAAAGAGAAGCTGAATCAAATAAAAATTCCCACCGGTCTACAGGCGATCGCATTGGGACTGACTGATTCAACCGAGCAGATCGAAGAGTGGATGGCAGACGACTGGTTCAATCAAGCGGTTCAAGCCGTCATCCAGTGGTACAAGGAGTGCAGCCGCACGGATCTGATTGCTTTCGTTACGGTTCAGACCACGCTCTTAAAAACAGCTACTGATCGGGAAAGACAAATGGTGATCCTGGATCTGATGACTTTGATCTGGCGTGATACTTTGATGGTGGCTAGTGGCATCAGCGAAAGCGACAGTCTGCACTTTATCGATCAATTGGCAATCATTCAAGAAACTGCACAACGCTATCGATTGGATCAGCTGCTGCAAGTCAGTGAGCTGACGCTTGAGACCAGACATCTAATGGATCAGAACGTTTCATTTCAGAATACGGCCGAGCAGCTTTCACTGCGCATTATTAATGTCTTGCAGCGATAGAAATGGGGAAAGACACAAATGAGCGAGCGAGTAGACAAAAGCAAGATTTACGAACGATTTACCAGGGTTACCAAACAGACCAAGGATCTGGTCGACAGTATGGAAGAACTGCAGGCGATGATGACGGCGGTTTTGGAAGAAAATGCCGAACTGTCGATTGAAAACGAGCATCTGCATCAAATGCTCAAGCAAAAGCACCAGCAGGCAACCAAGGACGGTTTGACCGATTCACGGCGCAATCTGCAGAAACTGTATCAAGAGGGATTCCACGTCTGCAACGAGTACTATGGCAAACGCCTGGATGAGGATGACTCATGTGCGTTTTGTCTGGATGCAATTTATGGACGTCATGATCAGCCGCAAAAATAAGGGTGATATCTATGCAACAGATTCGAAGCTTTACTGAAAACGAAACGGGTCGTCTCTACTTAGTACCTACGCCAATCGGCAATCTTGACGATATGACGTTTCGGGCGGTCAAGACGCTGGCAGACGTAGACTTGATTGCTTCTGAGGATACGCGGCACACGCAGATGTTGTTGAATCATTTTCAGATCGATACCAGACAGATCAGCTTTCATGAGCATAATACCGAGCAGCGAATTCCACAGCTGATTGCGCTTTTAAAACAGGGTCAATCAATTGCCCAATGCAGTGATGCCGGAATGCCATCGATTTCTGACCCAGGCAAAGAGTTAGTGGCAGCCGCAGTGAAAGAAGGCCTGCAAGTTGTAGCGCTGCCGGGAGCCAATGCTGGGTTGACGGCGCTGATTGCTTCTGGCCTTGCTCCACAGCCGTTTTATTTCTATGGTTTCTTAAGCCGTAAGCATCAACAGCAGATCGCGGAATTGACGCCTTTGAATCGACATGAGGAAACGATGATCTTTTATGAGGCACCACATCGTTTGGCCAAGACGCTGGCGTCGATGGTCGAGGTCTTTGGCGAGAGTCGACAGGCAGTTTTGGCTCGTGAGCTGACCAAGCGCTACGAGGAATTTTGTCGTGGTTCGTTAAAAGAGCTCAGTCAATGGGCTGCTGAAAATCAGATGCGTGGTGAATTCGTTGTGTTGGTGGCGGGCAACGATAATCCTAATCAGCCAGTTGAAGCATCAGCTGAGCTAAGCTTAAAAGAGCAGATCGATCAAGAGATTCAGCATGGTCTTTCCACCAATGCAGCCATTAAGCTGGTTGCCAAACGCAATCAGATCAAGCGTCAGGATCTTTATAAACAGTATCACGAGCTTTAAAACGCTAAAAGAGGTGAAATGACGTTGGAATCTCCATTGGTATATGAAGCCAGGCATCGTTTAAGCTACTATGAATGTGATGCTACCGGCCATCCCAACCTGAGCATGCTAATTAGCATGGCCGTGCAGGTATCAGAAGATCATGGTAATTTGCTAGGACTGGATACGGCAGTCGTGCAGAGTTATGGCGGTAGCTGGGTGATTACCAGCTACGAAGGCAGTTTTGCCAAGCAGCAGCCGGTCAATGGTGAAGAAATAATTCTTGGTACGCGAGCAATTGCCAATAATCGCTTTTTTGCCTTGCGTGAATTTTGGATTCAATCAGCGGATCATAAAATTGAATACGCACACTTGACAGGTTTGTTTGTCTATATGAATCTCAAGACTCGTCATTTGATGTCGATTCCTTCAGCAATCATTGAGCCTTACCATGGTCCAGAAAAAAAGCGGTTGCCAAGGCTGGCCAAGGCGTGCGAGTTGAAAGACGTTAAGTTTAAAAACAACTATCACGTCCGCTTCTTTGACATCGATTCAAATCGTCACGTCAATAATGCTCGCTACTTTGATTGGATGCAGGATCCACTGGGGGCTGAGTTTTTAAGCAGTCATCGGCTCAAGCACATGACCATGAGCTATGAAAAAGAGGTTCGCTATGGTCAAACCATTACCAGTGAGATCAGCAGCCCATATTATAATGAAAATGGTGAGCTGGCCACTGATCACCGGGTTGTTTTTGACGGTCAACTGTCAGCTGCCTCAACAATGATCTGGTATGAATAAATCAAAAAGAGAGTAAGAAAAAACTCCGCAAGGATGGCTAGGTCAGTCAAATGCTGATTTATCAGTGTTTGAACTGCCAGCCAGCTACTGCGCTGAGGCATTGTTATCTATACGTAGTTAAGAGGTTGAGTTAATTCCCAGCCTCTTTTATTTTTCCGCTGTTTTATTCAGTGCAAAGTGGAGATTTTGTTTTATTTGTCGTGCAAAAAACGTTTAAGGCTCAAACGGTCTGGAATTGGTGGTATTCTTAAACATATAATAGAAAAAAGGGCATTCAAATGAATAAAATCATGTGAGGAGTGTTATCTTGAAAAATTCGTTATTTGGGATTATTTTCCTAGAGCCGGATCGCTTGACGCTTCGGATTATAGAGCTCCCAACCCTTAAGATTATTACTGAGGTTCAATCAGGAGCCTTGATCGTTGGCAGCCACAACGTTGCCAACTATGCGCAAAACATGCAGGCAATTGTTGATAATCTGCAGGGATTTCAACGGGTTCTGCATGAATATCAAGTTGAAAAATTCACTTTTTATGGATCCTTAGAAGATCTGAATCTGGTTGAGGCCCGCTACATTGCTGATCAACTGAAGGTTCGCACTAATCTTGACATCAAGTGGCTCAGCAACGATCAATTGATGGCCAGTGCATTGGCAGCCGTAATGGCACGGATGCCGCGTTTCAATGAATTAAGCAAAAAGGCCCTGTACGTTTTGACGATCGGCCTGAATACTACGCGCCTTTCCTATTTCCGCCATGGCAAGTTTCAAACGTCATGGGATATCGATTTAGGCGAGGCGCGCGTCAATCATTTGGCACAGACATTGCGTCAGACCACGACGACGCCAAGTGAGATCATCTTAGACTACATCTCAAGCAAGTTAGAGTACCTGGTACCAGAACTGCGCCACGTTAAAAACTCCAACCTGCTGATTCATAACGTTGGCACAATGGCACAAAGCTATGTTAAGCCTGGTGAAATGCTGGGCAAGGTGCCACGAGAAGATTTTGAAAAACGCTATCAGCGAATCGTCAGCTCATCCAATCAGTTCATCATCAATCACTATAACGTCAATGAGCAAAGCGTCAATTGGGTGTTGCCAAACTATCTGGTTATCTCGCGGACGATTCACCTGTTGGATGCACAAAAGATTTATGCTACCAGTCTGCATATTCTTGATGGTCTAACGATCATGCAGCTGGGGGATCATTCACTGGTTGACAACATGATTCGAACCTCGGCTGCCAACATGGCCCAGCGCTATGGAGCCGATACGGCACATTCGACGTTTGTTACGCACGTTGCTTTGCAGCTGTTTGATGCGCTGCAGCCAATTCATCGCCTTGATCGGCATGATCGCCTGTTGTTGGAGATTGCCTGCAAGATTGAAGACATTGGTAATTTTATCAATCCACAAGGACACTATCGGCATTCGCAATATATTTTAGAAGCCAATCCGCTGATTGGGCTTTCGGCTGATGACAACCGCACGATTGCCGAAGTTGCCCGCTATCATAGCTCGGAAAGTCCCGATGTTGCTCAGGCTCACTATCGGTATATGGATGATGATATTCAAATGCCCGTAGCCAAGCTGGCGGCAATTTTAAGGGTGGCCGACTCATTGGACGATTCGCGCCTGCAAAAGATTTCGCGAATTGAGTTAAAGCTGCAGGATGATCGTCTGTTGATTACGGCACATGCCAATGATGATCTGGTCTTGGAAAAATGGGCCTTTCAGCGCAAGAATCAGCTGTTTACCGATGTATATGGCCTTAAGCCGGAATTGATTGCCAAGGAAGGGGAGTAATATGATGTACAAAGATTTCTATCAACCACAAAACTACGTCAACCGTGAGCTTTCCTGGATCGACTTTAATGGCCGAGTCTTAGAGGAAGCTTTGGCATCTGAAAATCCATTGCTGGAACGGGCCAATTTTTTGGGGATTACGCAAAGCAATGTTGATGAGTTTTTTATGGTACGGGTAGCCTCACTGCATAAGCTTTCGGCTGCCAATGTTACGACTACCGATGCTTCGGGGATGACGCCCAAAGAGCAGCTGGATGCGGTTAATCAAAAAGAGCATGGCATGGTCGAGCAGCGCTATCAGGTCTATAATGAAAAACTGCTACCAGAATTAGCGGCCCAAGACATTCGGATTCTGCACATCAGAGAGCTGGGAGCAGAACAGTATGAATACGTGCGTCGCTACTTTAATGAGGAATTGATGCCGGTTTTGACGCCAATGGCCGATGATACGTCACGACCATTTCCATTTATTTCCAACAACTCGCTCAACATTGCCATCAAACTGGAACGCGATCCTGAAAGCCTACACGTCAAAGAGCACGAGATTTTGGAAGGCGATCAAGAGATTCAAGGTCGTTCGCAAGAGCCGCATGACGAAAATACCGAAAATGAGGAAAAGTTTGCCACGGTGCGGGTACCTGAGATCTACAAACGCTTGGTCAAGCTGCCGGGCGAAAATCAATTCGTTTTATTGGATGAGCTGATTAAAGAGTTTTTGTCGGTGCTGTTCCCAGGATACCGGATCATCTCATCTGGTACTTATCGGGTCATGCGAGACATGGATTTAGACGTTGCCGAAGAAGACACCTCAGATCTTTTGCGGGCGGTTCAGCATCAATTACGGGAACGTGAGCATGGGCACGTCATGCGTCTGGAAGTTGAGCGCGACATCGATCCATGGTTGGAAAATCATCTGATTAAGAACCTGCATGTCAATGAAACAGCAGTCTATCGCGTCAACGGACCAGTCGACCTGACGTTTTTAAAGAAGCTTTCCGGCATGGTTAAGGGACACGATGACTTGCGCTACCAACCATTCAAAGCACATCTTGCTCCTTGCTTTGATATGGATCACAATATTTTTGCTGCGATTAGAAACAAGGATCATCTGGTTCAGCATCCTTATGATGATTTCCAGTCAGTCGTCAATTTCATTCATCAAGCAGCTACCGATGATCAAGTACTGGCCATTAAGATGACGCTGTATCGGGTATCGGGCAACTCGCCAATCATCAAGTATCTGGGGATGGCTGCTCAGCAAGGCAAGCAGGTAACGGTTTTGGTTGAAGTCAAGGCACGCTTTGATGAACAAAACAACGTTCGCTGGGCACGACGGCTGGAAAGAATGGGCTGTCATGTCATCTACGGGCTGGTTGGCTTAAAGACGCACTGTAAGCTGGCATTGGTTATTCGGCGTGACGAGGATGGCATCCGGCGCTACATGCATCTAGGAACTGGTAACTACAATGATGTTACGGCTCATTTCTACACTGATATGGGACTGTTTACGTGCGACTACGAACTGGGCGAGGATATGACCAACCTGTTCAACATGCTTTCGGGTTTTGCACGGCCAAGGTATTTCCACAAGCTACGTGTCTCGCCTGATGGCATTCGTGAGTTTATCGACACCAAGATCGATGAACAGATCAAAATCGCCAAGGCAGGCAGCCCAGCTTTGATCCGCATGAAGATGAATTCGCTGTCTGATAAGCAGATTATTGCACGACTTTATGAAGCGGCTGCGGCTGGCGTTAAGATTCAGCTGCTGATTCGTGGGATTACCTGTCTGCGTAACGATCTGCCACAGCTGCACGAAAACATTGAGGTGCACTCAATCGTTGGACGTTTTTTGGAGCACTCACGAATCTACTACTTCAAAGGCAACGGTCATGAAGAGATCTATCTGGCCAGTGCCGATATGATGACGCGGAACTTAAACCGGCGCGTTGAGGAGCTGTTCCCAGTTTTGGAAAGTGATACCAAGGCCCGAGCAATTGATATTTTTGACAAGATGTGGCAAGACAATGTCAAAACACGGATTTTGCATGGCAACAAATATGACCGCATTGATCGCGGCAAGGCACAGCCATTCAGCTGCCAGGAGTACTTTATTAAGCAGGCTCAAGCAGCCAACCGAGCTGACAAGAAGGAAACCGAGCAGCATCAAGCAGCCAGTGCTTTCCAGCCAATGATGCGTCATGATTCCAATCTGCACTTGAGCGATGATAAGAAAGGCGAAACTAATGATTAATCTGGCGGTTATCGATCTGGGCTCGAATTCGGTTCGACTGCAAGTTACTGAAATTGATGAGTCCGGCAACTATAATCTGGTGCGCTACGAAAAAGAATACGTTCGACTCTCGGAAAATATGGGCCCAGAAAAAATGCTTAAGCCGACGCCGATGGAACGAACGATTGCAGCTCTTAAAGACTTCAAGCAGATCTGCATGGTACTGGAAAACGTCCGCGTAATCGCAGTGGCGACGGCCGCGGTTCGTCAAGCAGCCAATCAGATCGAGTTTTTAAAGCGGGTTAAAGAAGAAACCGGTTTTAACATTAAAGTAATCTCTGGTGAGCGAGAGGCTTATTTAGACTATGTTGGCGTCACCAGAACCTTGCCAATTAAAAATGGTCTGATTATTGATACGGGCGGGGCCAGCATGGAGCTGATCTATGTCGATGACGGGCAGGCTGAAGAGATTATCAGTCTACCAATTGGTTCAGTGCTGCTTTCTCAAAAGTATCATCTTGATGATCGCATCAACTCAGCCGATCTGTTCGATGCCATCGTCAGAGTCGATCACGCCTTGGGACCTCAGCACTGGCTGCAGCGAGCACGGCATCAAGAAGTCGTGGCACTAGGCGGCAGCAATCGGGCCCTGGCTAAGATCTATCGCTGGCAGCTGGAATCACAGGGCAAAGGACGGTTGCCGGTTCATGGTTTGAAAATGTCGACTGATGATGCCAACCGGATTATGCACTCGCTGTTGGCGATGGACAAAAAGCAGCGTGCCAGCGTCCACGGCATTGCCTCTGAACGTGCAGACGTTATTGTTGGGGGCTTGCTGCCATTGATGGCAATTTTGCGTCAATTGGATGTCAAGGAGCTGACTTTTAGCAACAATGGGCTTAGAGAAGGATTGTTGTTCAAGTTTTTGGATCACGAGATTATGAGCAGCATTGTGCAGCCATTAAATGATTAAAATTTTTAAATTTTGAATCAGACTAGGGTTTTACTAAAATTTTATGTTATAATTTTACCAAGAGAGAAACGATGAGGTAAACCTGTCAAGTTAAGGGAGGAAAACACTTTGGCTATTTTAGTTGCAGGTGGGGCCGGATACATTGGCTCACACATGGTTAAAGATTTAATTGAACATGGTTATGACGTTGTCGTAGCAGACAACCTTTCAACTGGACACAAAAAAGCAATCAATCCAAAGGCTAAGTTCTACTATGGCGACATTCGCGACCGCGCCTTTTTGGACCGGATCTTTGTCAACGAAGACATTGAAGCCGTTGTTCACTTTGCGGCCTTTTCAATCGTTCCCGAATCAATGAGTGAGCCTTTGAAGTACTTTGACAACAACACGAGTGGTATGGTTACGCTGTTGGAAGCGATGCGTGACTTTGGCGTTAAGTACATCGTCTTCAGCTCAACGGCAGCTACTTACGGTACGCCAGAACACATGCCAATCAAGGAAACCGATCCACAAAAGCCAATCAACCCATACGGCCTGTCCAAGCTGATGATGGAACAAATGATGGCTTGGGCTGACAAGGCTTATGGCATTAAGTTCGTAGCTCTGCGCTACTTCAACGTGGCTGGTGCGGCTCCTGATGGCACGATTGGTGAAGACCATGGACCAGAAACGCACTTGGTTCCAATCATCATGCAGGTTGCTCAAGGCAAGCGTAAGGAACTGAGCATCTTTGGTGATGACTACAACACGCCGGATGGTACCAACGTGCGTGACTACGTTCATGTTATGGACCTGGCCGATGCCCACATTTTGGCACTGCAGTACTTAAAGAAGAACAACCAGTCCAACCAGTTCAACCTGGGCTCGTCAACTGGTTTTTCCAACAAGCAGATGCTAGAAGCTGCGCGTGAGGTTACGGGCAAGGAGATTCCTGCCAAGATGGCACCTCGTCGTCCTGGTGACCCAGACTCTTTGGTTGCAGCCAGTGAAAAGGCACGTGAGGTTTTGGGATGGAAGCCAAAGTTCGATGACGTGCACGATATCATTGCAACAGCCTGGAAGTGGCATTCCACTCATCCAAAGGGCTACGATGACCGTAACAACTAATCTTTGATTGATTATTAAAATGAGTGTGACAAGACTTGCAATGCTTGGCTCACTCATTTTTTAGTAGTGTGATAAAATTGCTAAGTATGAAAGGAACGAGAATGACATGAGAATACTTGCAATTGATACCTCTAATCATCCCATGAGTGTGGCCCTGGTAGAAAACGATCAGCTCTTGGCCACGACGACTTTAAACATGGTACGTAATCACAGCATTTTTCTTTTACCGGTAATTGACGATCTATTCCAAAAAGTACAATGGCAGCCGCAAGACTTGGATCGTATTGTCGTTGCCCAGGGTCCTGGATCATATACTGGAATTCGAATCGCAGTTACCAGTGCCAAGGTATTGGCCGATACATTAAAAATCGAATTGGTTGGTATTTCCAGTCTCAAGACGGTAGCTGCCAACGTTAATCCAGGTACGAATGCCTTGATCGTACCATTTTTTGATGCTCGGCGCGGAAACGTTTTTGCCGGGGCCTATCAATGGAAGGATGGTCAGCTGATCAGTGTGCTTAATGATCAGCACCTTTCAATGCAGGATTTACTGGAGCAATTGGTAAAATTTGAAAAACCGGTCTTATTGGCAGGGGAGCTGACTGATCGTCTCAAAAAACAGCTGACCGCTGTCCCTAAACAAATACAGTTTTTATCGTCTGCATTTGCGATTCCGTCAACCTATCAGCTGGCACTGCTGGGCGCAAAAGAAACTCCGGTCCAAGATATCGACGACTTTGTGCCACAATATCTGAGAATTACAGAGGCTGAAGCAGTCTGGCAGCATCAGCATCCAGATGCACCCAAGCAGGACTATGTTCGAGAAGTTTAAAAATTGGCTAGAGCAGACTAACGGTATTGACCGGGTACCAATGACGTTTGCCAGCCGTTCAATCAGTATCAATCAAAAGCCAGGGATGATCTGTCAGGCCAAAGAAGCCGATATTGCCGCCATGGTCCATATCGAAGAACTGATTTATGGCGTGGCACCGTGGAATCGAGCCGCGTTTGCCGCGGATCTGAAGCGTAATGATCGGCTATATTTGGTGTTGAAAAACGCTGAAGCCGATGTGCTGGGTTTTATTGGCTGTGCCTTTGATCAGGATAAAGCCGATGCGCATATCACCAATTTTGCCGTCCATCCGGCTTATCAAAGGCAAGGTATTGGTACCTATCTGCTGCAAACGATTAGACAGCTTGCCTTAGCTCAGAAAATGAAAACGCTGAGCCTGGAGGTTAGAGTATCAAATTACCAGGCTCAGCGGCTCTATCGGCAGATGGGCTTTATCGATGGTGAGATCAAACGGCATTATTATCTGGACGATCATGAAGATGCATTGGACATGGTCGCTCAGCTGGAAAATTTGAAAGGAATAGAATAAAAGTGGCAAAGAGAAACTTGATTTTGGCATTTGAGAGCAGCTGTGACGAAACCAGCGTGGCCGTCGTAGAGGATGGACAAAAGATCTTGAGCAATATCGTAGCAACCCAGATTTTGAGTCATCAGCGCTTTGGTGGTGTTGTACCTGAAGTTGCCAGTCGCCATCATATTGAACAGATTACCAAATGCATTGATAAGGCGCTGGTTGAATCAGGAGTTGATTATGATGAGCTGAGCGCAGTTGCCGTTACATATGGACCAGGGCTGGTCGGCTCGCTTTTGGTTGGCGTAACGGCTGCCAAAATGGTTGCTTGGGCGCATCATCTGCCATTGGTGCCGGTTAATCATATGGCAGGGCACTTGTATGCGGCTCGTTTTGAAAGCGAGTTTGCATACCCACAGCTGGCGCTTTTGGTTTCAGGCGGGCATACCGAACTGGTCTATATGGCCAGCGAGCATGAATATGAGATTATTGGCGAAACGCGTGATGACGCAGCCGGTGAAGCCTATGACAAGATTGGTCGGGTGCTGGGCGTCAACTATCCGGCCGGTAAGACGATTGATGAATGGGCGGCCAAGGGATCAGATACCTTTCATTTTCCGCGGGCAATGGAAAAAGAGGATAATTACGATTTCAGCTTTAGTGGTTTAAAGAGCGCCTTTATCAATACCGTTCACAATGCCAAACAACGTGGACAGGAGCTGGATAAATATGATCTGGCAGCCAGCTTCCAGCAAAGCGTAGTTGATGTGCTAGCAGAAAAGACGATGCGGGCATTAAGCGACTATCCGGTTAAGCAGCTGATTTTGGCTGGCGGCGTGGCGGCCAATCACGGACTGCGCACAAGATTAGAACAAGATCTTAAGACTCAGCATCCAGATGTTGAACTCTTGATGGCACCATTGAAGCTTTGTGGCGACAATGCGGCGATGATTGGAGCAGCCGGTTGGGTGGATTATCAGCATGGCGATCGAGCCGACTGGGATCTTAACGCGGTTCCCGGTCTGTCGTTTGCTAGAAAAAATGCTAATCCGGATCTTGCGTTAAGCGAATAGATGATCGAAAATCAAAAGCTCGTGTTCTTGATCTGAACACGAGCTTTTTTGATAATAAAATTTTGATATTCGAAATATTTTTAAAAAGTTTTCCACAAGATATGATTTTGTTATCATATTTCTTATTAAGCACCCAGACTGTCATCAACAACGGTATTTTGAGACATCAAAAGATATTATTACATACCTAGCAAACGCTTACATTAATTCGAAAACGGTTGACTAAAAATTTGAATGACATATAATTCGAATATCGAATACTTTGATACTCGAAATACTTTTTTGAAGGCAGGTGACAAAATTGGCACTGATGACGGCACAAGAAATCATGGATCTGATTCCCAATCGCTACCCGATTTGCTATATCGATTATGTCGATGCCATGGAACCTGGAAAAAGCATTATCGCAACCAAAAACGTTACGATCAATGAATCGTTTTTCCAAGGTCACTTTCCTGGCAATCCGGTCATGCCGGGGGTCTTGATAATTGAAACGCTGGCCCAGGCGGCTTCGATTCTGATTCTGAAATCACCAGAGTTTTTCAAGAAAACGGCATATCTGGGAGCAATTCACAATGCTAAGTTTCGCCAGATGGTTCGCCCCGGCGATGTAGTAAAACTTGAGATCGAAATGATTAAAAAGCGGCGGCAAATGGGAATTGTTAAGGCAGTAGCCAAGGTCTTGGGCAAAAAGGTCTGCAGCGCTGAATTAGTCTTTATTGTGGCGGATCGCCAAGCTAAGATTTAGCCGCGGTTTAGTCTATAATGTATTTTGATAATCAAACTATTTGAGCTGATAAGCAAAGGAGAAAAATACATTATGAATGACGACTACCAAGAAATTAATCAGGCATTGGTACGGGCCTATAACGGAATCTTGTGGGTTGAAGAACACGAGCTGCGTAAAAGCATGTTTCGTGATTTGACGATCAAGGAAATGCACGCAATCGATGCAATCACCATGTACAATCACCAGACCGTTTCACAGGTTGCGCAAAAGCTGCATGTATCACCAGGCACGATGACGGCAACGGCTGATCGATTGGTGAAAAAGGGCTATGTGGAACGCTACCGTGATGAAGAGGATCGGCGCGTGATTCGGCTTGGCTTGACTCATAAGGGCCGCGTGCTGTTTCGTGCGCACCGTGCCTTTCACAACATGATGGTTAAGGGCTTTTTAAAAGATATGAACGATGAAGAACTGAAAGTCGTTCGCAAGGCGTTACGCAACTTGGAAGATTTTCTGGATGAACATGCCTGAGAGGATGAGAAAGCCTTTGGAAGACTTAAGAATCGTACAGACGGCCAGCTGGGTTCCCAATCAAATCGTTGAAAACGACGACTTGAGCAAAATCATGGATACGTCTGATGAATGGATTCAATCGAGAACGGGGATCAAAAGGCGTCATATCAGTACCGGTGAAAATACGGCTGATTTGGCTTTTAAGACTGGTCAGCTGCTCTTGGAAAAAAGCGGCTGGCAGGCAAGGGATCTTGATTTGATTCTGGTTGCCACCATGTCGCCAGATGCCTATACGCCTTCAACGGCGGCGATTGTTCAAGGACGGCTGCAGGCAGGAAATGCAATCGCCTTTGATATTTCAGCAGCTTGTTCGGGATTTGTCTATGGAATGACGATTGCCAGTCGGATGATGAGTTCAGGAATGGTTAAAAAGGCTATGGTGATCGGCAGTGAGGTCTTAAGCAAGCTGATTGACTGGCAGGATCGCACGACGGCTGTTTTATTCGGGGATGGAGCCGGTGGCGTTTTACTGGAACAGACGCTGGTTGAGACACCAACGCTGCTTAGTACCCACCTCAAGACGTTTGGTGAGTTCAGCGATGAGCTCAGTGCTGGCAATACGACGTCAGGATGTGATTTTCCCAAGCAGCTGACGGGACTGACGCCGTTTAAGATGAATGGACGAGAGGTCTACCGTTTTGCCACGCATGAGGTTCCCAAATCGATTTTGGCTGCCAGCTCACAAAGCGGTCTGACGCTGGATCAGATTGATGTTTTTTTGCTGCATCAGGCCAATGCCCGCATTATTAAGCAGGTAGCCAAGCGCCTCGATCAGCCTTTAGAAAAGTTTCCTATCAACATTGCTGAATATGGCAATACTTCTGCCGCCAGCGAACCGATTCTTTTAGACGAATGTATTGAAAAAGAAATGATCAAACGAGGCGATATTTTAGCCTTGAGTGGTTTTGGCGGCGGTCTGACGACGGGAACGATTATTTTGAGATATTAGTTTTTAACAATTAACTAACAAAAGAAATGAGGACAAACAAATGACTAAAGAAGAAATTTTTGCAACGGTACAAGAAATTGCAGCTGAAGAACTGGACATCGACGAAGCTAAGATCGTGCTGGATGCCAAGATCAAAGAAGACTTGGAAGCCGACAGCCTGGATGTTTTTGAAATCATGAACGAACTGGAAGACAAGTTTGACATTGAACTGGACGTTGAAGACGGTGCCGAAACGATCAACGATGTCGTTGAACTGGTAGCTAAGCAATTGGCAGCTAAGGAAGACTAGGATGCGACTGGGGATTCTGTTTAGCGGTCAAGGAGCACAAAAGCCGCAGATGGGTTGCGACCTGCTTGAAGACGCGACGTTTTCACAGACGCTCAGTCAAGCTAGTGAGGCAGCAGGCCTTGATATCATCAAGCTCTTGAAAAGCGAGCATGGCGAGTTGAACCAGACCAGATACGTCCAGCCAGCTTTGGCAGCTTTCAGTCTGGGAATCTGGCGCATGTTGCAGCGAGATTTGCCCAACTTGCCAGCAACCGGCATGATCGGACTTTCATTAGGTGAATATCCAGCCTTGATGGCGGCTGAATCCTTGTCAATCGATGCTGGCTTTGCACTGCTCAAGGATCGCGGTGAATACATGCAAGCAGATGCGGATGAGGTTTCAAGTACCTTAGCTGCCGTAATCGATCCTGACGTTGAAAAAGTTGAAAAGATCTGTGAACAAGCTGCAAATGCTTGGATTGCCAACTACAACTCGCCACGGCAATTGGTAATTGGTGGAAAGCAAGCAAGGATTGCAGAAGTCGTTGATCTTTTAAATGAGCATCAAGCAGCCAAGCGAGTCATCAAATTAAACGTCAGCGGGGCCTTTCATACGCCATTATTTAATGGGGCGCGCCAAAAAATGAAGACGCGCCTGCAAGGGGTTGAGTTTGCTCAGCCTAAGCTACCCGTTATCAGCAATACGACCATTGCACCTTTTCAACCTGAAGCAACGGCTGCAATTTTGGAGCGTCAATTGGCTGTGCCAACGCATTTTGGTGAAGATCTGCAGTATCTGATCGATCACTTTCAAATCGATGGAACGTTAGAAATTGGTCCTGGCAAGACGCTCAGCAAGTTTGCCAAGCAAGTTGCTGTGGGGCTGACAAGAGAGCATATTGAAACGCGTCAGGACTATGAGAACTTTGTAAAGGAGCATGCCCAATGGAGCTAACCGACAAGACGGTACTGATTACTGGCAGTTCAAGAGGAATCGGTGCTGCCACGGCCCTGGCATTTGCTAAGGCTGGCAGCCGCGTGATCTTAAATGCCAGACATGAGCTGCCAGATTTTTTAAAACAGCAGCTGGATGAACTGGGTGCTGAATACGCCTTTTTGCCTGGCGATGTCAGTGATGAAAAGGTCGTCAAGGAACTGACCAAGACTGCGTGGGAAAAGTTTGGCGGAATTGATGTATTAATCAATAACGCTGGCATTACGCGTGATCGCCTGCTGATTGGCATGAAGACGGCAGACTTTGACGAAGTTCTACAAGTCAACTTGAAAGGACCGTTTTTAATGATTCAGGCGCTGCTTAAAAAGATGTATAAGCAGCGGGCGGGCGTCATCATCAATCTAGCCAGCGTCGTTGGTCTGCATGGTAATGCCGGCCAGGCCAACTATGCTGCCAGCAAGGCGGGAATCATTGGCTTAACTAAGACGGTAGCTAGAGAGGGCGCACTGCGAGGGATTCGCTGTAATGCCATTGCACCGGGGATGATTGCCAGCGACATGACGGCTGCTATGCCGCAAAAAGCGCAGGACCAGATTTTAGAGAGCCTGCCTCTGAAACGATTCGGTCTGCCCAATGAAATTGCCCAGACAGCACTGTTCTTGGCGCAAAACGATTATGTGACCGGTCAGACGATTGTAGTTGATGGCGGAATGACGATTTAGGAGAAGCTTATGACAAGAGTTGTAATTACAGGTATGGGGGCTGTTTCCCCAAACGGCAATGGCTTTGATGCCTTTGTCGAGCATACCTTAAACGGTGAGATCGGTATTAAGCCAATTACCAAATTTGATGCACAAGCAACTGGAATCACGGTAGCTGGTCAGATTGACGATTTTGATCCTGGTGCAGTGGTTGGCAAAAAAGCAGCGCGGCGGATGGATCTTTATTCGCAATATGCCATCCAAACCGCGGCTGAGGCAGTTCAAATGGCTGGGATTACTGAAGAAAACACGGCCCCTGAGGATCTGGGCGTTATTTATGGATCGGGGATCGGTGGCCTGACCACGATCCAAGAACAAGTGATCAAGATGCACGACAAGGGTCCTAAGCGGGTTTCGCCAATGTTTGTGCCAATGGCGATTGCCAATATGGCAGCCGGCAACATTGCCATCCGCTTTAATGCCCAAAATATATGTACGTCAATCGTGACGGCCTGTGCAACAGGAACGAACTCGATTGGTGAGGCCTATCGTCAAGTTAAGGAAGGGCGCGCCCAAGTCATGATTGCGGGCGGTTCGGAAGCTTCCGTCAACGAGATTGGCATTGCTGGCTTTGCGGCTTTAACGGCCCTTAGTACAACGACTGACCCAATGAAAGCTTCGCGACCATTTGACAAGGATCGTAATGGATTCGTTCTTGGTGAAGGCGGTGCTGCGATGGTCTTGGAAAGCCTTGAGCATGCCCAAAAGCGCGGTGCTAAAATCTTGGGCGAGATTGTCGGCTATGGTGCGACCGGGGATGCCTATCACATTACCTCGCCGGATCCACAGGGACGTGGCGCTGCCAGAGCCATGCAGCAGGCAATCGACGAGGCCCGAATTGAACCAGACAAGGTCGACTACATTAATGCACACGGTACGGCTACGCATGCCAATGATGCCGGTGAGGCCTTGGCAATCAACAAGGTCTTTGGCGATCAAAGTAAGGTAATGGTCAGCTCAACCAAAGGAATGACAGGTCATCTGCTGGGGGCAGCTGGAGCTATTGAGGCAGTAATTACCGTTGCAGCATTGCAAAAAGGTATCTTGCCGCCAAACATTGGCTGTGAGAATCAAGATCCGGCCTGTCAGGTCAATCTGGTTGACCAAACCAATCAAAAGCAGCCCGATGCTGAATATGCGCTGAGCAACTCATTTGGTTTTGGTGGACATAATGCCGTATTGGCTTTTCGAAAATGGAAGTGATTTTTAATTGGAATTAAAAGACGTTCAACACTTAATGAAGGCGTTTGAAGCCTATGACACCAGAGAACTAAAAATCGATGACGGATCCTTTCATCTTTACCTAAGCAAGAATCAGCAGGCAGTCAGCACGACGGCTGCAAGTGCGGCAACGATCCCGCCCGTTGAGTATCCAGCGCAAGCAACCACTGCAGCTACTCAGCAGATCAAAGCACCGCTGGTCGGTACGGTCTATCTGCAGGCCAAGCCAGAGCAGCCGGCCTATGTTAAAGTCGGTGATCGCGTGCATAAGGGTGATATCGTCTGCATTATTGAGGCGATGAAGATGATGACCGAGGTTAAAAGCGATCAGGATGGCGTCATTAGTGCAGTCAAGGTTAAAAATGGCGAACTGGTAGAGGTTGATCAGCCCTTGTTTGAAGTTACGGAGGATTAGTCAATGACTGAAACGATTTTGGATTCAAATGCGATTCAAAAGATCATTCCACATCGTTATCCGATGCTTTTGATCGATCGTGTGGTTGAGCTGGAACCAGGCAAGAAGGCGACAGCAATTCGCAACGTTACGATCAATGAGGAGGTCTTTAATGGCCACTTTCCAAAAAATCCGGTGCTGCCGGGTGCGCTGATCGTTGAGTCGCTGGCACAGACTGGAGCTGTAGCGCTTTTGTCTGAGCCGGAGTTTAAGGGCAAAACGGCTTATTTTGGCGGCATCAAGTCCGCCGAGTTTCGTAAGGTTGTGCGGCCCGGCGATACGCTGAGATTGGAAGTAGAGCTGGAAAAGGTTCGTGGTCACGTGGGACTTGGCAAGGGAATTGCAACGGTTGACGGGAAAAAGGCCTGCACAGCAGAGCTTACCTTTTTGATTGGCTAGGTGAAGAGTATGTTTTCGAAAGTATTGGTAGCCAATCGTGGCGAGATCGCAGTGCGGATCATTCGCTCTTTACGGGAACTAGGGATCAAATCCGTAGCCGTATATTCAACAGCAGATCGCGACAGCCTGCACGTTCAGTTGGCTGATGAGGCTGTCTGTGTTGGTAGTGCTCGGCCCCAGGATTCGTATTTGAATATGCAGAATATCTTAGCGGCCGCAATCGGTACGGGTGCCCAGGCAATTCACCCTGGCTTTGGCTTTCTTTCGGAAAATGCGGCTTTTGCTGAGATGTGTGAAGCCTGTGGAATCGTCTTTATTGGTCCTAAGGCGCAAACGATTGATCTGATGGGCAACAAGGAACATGCCAGAGAACAGATGAAAAAAAGCGGCGTTCCGGTAATTCCCGGTAGTGATTGTTATCTTAGCGATGCAGCCAGTGCCAGAGCAGCAGCTGAAAAGATCGGCTATCCGGTTTTGCTAAAGGCCGCTGCTGGTGGTGGTGGCAAGGGAATTCGGCGCATAGAAGATGAGCAGCAGATGCAGCGTGCGTTTGATGAGGCGCAAAGCGAGGCCAGGATATCATTTAATGATGACCGAATGTATCTGGAGAAGATTTTAGAAAACGTCAAGCATATTGAGGTTCAAGTCTTTTGTGACGACTTTGGCCATGCCGTCTGGTTTCCAGAGCGTGACTGCTCTTTGCAGCGCAATAAGCAAAAGGTAATCGAGGAAAGTCCCTGTTCGCTGATTACTCAAAATGAGCGACAGTATTTAGGACAACTGGCACTCAAGGCAGTGCGAGCAATCGACTATCGGAATACCGGGACCTTGGAGTTTTTAATGGATCAGACGCATCATTTTTATTTCATGGAAATGAATACGCGTATTCAAGTTGAGCACACCGTTACGGAAATGGTAACCGGTATTGATCTGGTTAAAGCGCAGGTGATGGTTGCCGCCGGTGAGCAGCTGCCTTTTAAGCAAGACGACATCAAGCTGCATGGGGTGGCAATTGAATGTCGCATCAATGCTGAAGATCCACAAAAAGACTTTATGCCTTCGACTGGCACAGTCAATTATCTATATCTGCCAGTTGGCAATCTGGGGATGCGAATCGATACCGCACTCTATCCGCAAGCAAAGGTAACGCCTTATTACGACTCGATGATTGCCAAGGTAATTGCCCTGGGACATGATCGAATTGAGGCGATTGAAAAACTTAAGCGGTTGCTTGGTGAGATGGTGATTACCGGGATTACGACCAATCAGAATTTTCATCTGGCAATCTTAAATGATCCTGAATTTTTGCAAGGGACGATGACAACCAATTATCTGGAGCAGGACTTCATGCCGTATTGGAAAGGAGAGGACGGCAGGTGAAGCTTTACGTTCAAAAAAAGAATACGCTTAGCGAACGCCACGTCAAAGCTGATCGCAAAGCCGATGCCAAGGTTCCCGATGACCTGTTGCGCAAGTGCCCGCAGTGTGGCTTGACGATCGTCAGTCGCCAGTTGGACTGCTATGCTCAATGTCCTCAATGTTATTATGGCTTTCGAATTGGTGCCAGACAGCGTCTCAAATGGCTGGTTGATGAGTTTGAGGAAATGGATAATGATCTGCAGACCAAGGATCCATTATCGTTTCCTGGCTATCAGTCCAAGTTAAAAGCCGCCCAGGAAAAGACAGCACTCAATGATGCCGTCTTAACCGGCGTGGCTGAAATTGGCAGCTATCGAGTGGCTTTAGGCATCATGGATCCTGGTTTTATCATGGGATCTTTGGGGACCGTAGCCGGCGAAAAGATTACGCGGTTGTTTGAATATGCAACCAAGCATCGGCTGCCGGTCATCATTGTTACGGCTTCTGGCGGGGCACGGATGCAAGAAGGAATTCATTCGCTGATGCAGATGGCCAAGATCAGCAATGCCGTCGCTATTCATGATCAGGCCGGCCTGCTCTACACGGTTGTCTTAACGGGCCCGACGACTGGTGGGGTGACAGCAAGCTTTGCTATGCAAGGAGACGTTACCTTGGCTGAGCCGCATGCATTGGTTGGCTTTGCCGGTCGGCGAGTGATTGAACAGACGATGCACCAAAAGATTCCTGATGACCTGCAGGCAGCTGAGAACCTGCTCAAACATGGCTTTGTTGATGCAATCGTCAAGCGGTCCGATGAAAAGGCAGTCCTAAAGCGCCTGCTTAAGATGGGAGGTGCCATGCGTGTCTGAAAAAACAGCTGTTGAGATTGTTAAAGCTGCCCGCAGCGAGGAAAAGATCACCAGTGCCGAGATTTTAACGCAATTATTTTCTGATTTTATTGAACTGCACGGTGATCGCAATGGCACTGATGATCCGGCCATTAAAGGCGGAATTGCCGATTTTCATGGTCAGCCAGTCACCGTGATTGCTACTGATCGTGGCCAGACCATTGAAGAACGCATGGCATGCCATTTTGGCTGTCCGGAACCAGGCGGCTATCGAAAATCGCTGCGCTTGATTAAGCAGGCTGAAAAATTCAAACGGCCGGTCTTTTGCTTTGTCAATACACCAGGTGCCTATCCGGGGCAATCAGCCGAAGAAAACGGTCAGGGTGCGGCAATCGCTCAGAATCTCTTGGAAATCAGCCAGCTGGCCATTCCAATTATTACGGTCGTTTTTGGTGAAGGCGGCAGTGGCGGGGCGCTGGCTTTGGCATGCGGTGATGAGGTTTGGATGCTTGAGAACGGTACCTATTCAATTCTTTCACCAGAAGGTTTTGCATCGATTCTGTGGAAAGACAGTTCACGGGCAGCTGAGGCCGCTGAAATCATGCAGCTGACGCCTCAGGCTCTAAAAAAACAAGGGATCATAGAAGGGATCATTGCTGAACCGGCTGATCATCAAGCCGTAATTGCCAATCTGGATGAAGTCTTGACTCGTGAATTGGCAGCTTTGCAACAGTTAACGCCTACTGAGCTGTTACAGCGTCGTCAGCAGCGATTTAGAAAGTTTTAGTGAGGGAAGAAAATAATGGAAGGAATTTTAAGCAATAAGCGAATCATTGTCATGGGTGTGGCCAATAAGCGCTCAATTGCGTGGGGATGTGCCCAGGAAATGGAAAAGCAAGGGGCAACGGTCATTTATACCTACCAAAACGAACGCATGAAAAAAAGCGTCAGTCGTCTGGTAAATGACGAACAGCGCTTGATTGAATGCGACGTTGCCAACGATGACAGCATTCAGACAGCTTTTAAGGCCATTAAGAAGCGATTTGGCAAGGTTGATGGTTTGGTGCATGCAATTGCCTATGCAAAAAAAGAAGAACTGAGTGGCTCGATTCTAAACGTCAGTCGTGAAGGATATGCCCTGGCTCAAAATGTTTCGGCCTATTCACTGATTGCCGTTGCCAAGGCTGCTCATGAACTGGATCTGCTTAACGATCCCGCCAGCATTGCGACTCTGACCTACTTTGGCTCGGAGCGGGCAATTCCAAACTATAACGTTATGGGAGTAGCCAAGGCGGCACTGGAGGCCAGTGTTCGCTATTTGGCTCGCGATATGGGTTCAATGAGTGTACGAGTAAACGCCATTTCCGCTGGGGCCATGAAGACGCTGGCCGTTACTGGAATCGACAACCATAGCGATCTTTTAAAGATGTCGCAGGATCGGACGACTGATGGTCAATCTGTGACTTTGAAAGAGATCGGCGGTACCTGTGCCTTTTTGATGAGTGATCTTTCAAAAGGAATCGCCGGCGATGTCATTTACGTTGACAAAGGTGTTCATTTAATCTAACTAATTAAAAGGATTCAGCGCTCTGAATCCTTTTAATTTTGCGAAAAATTGCTAGGCAGTTTTAAAAATAAAAAAATGGTTCGTTTTTACTTGATAAATCTTATTGATTTCTCATTTTTTAGGCAATCAAGCTAAAAATTTATGATATAATTTTGCCTTGAGGTAGGGAGAAAGTTCGTTACTGTTGACGATTGTTCAAGGTGGTGTATTTCGTGAAGAAAGTTTTAATTGCCAATCGTGGTGAAATAGCAGTCCGGATCATTCGGGCCTGTCATGAACTGGGTCTGAAGACGGTTGCCGTTTACGCCAAGGAAGATGAATACGGCGTCCATCGTTTCCGTGCGGATGAGGCTTATCAGATTGGTGCCGGCAAAAAGCCAATCGAAGCCTACCTGGACATGGATGACATTATTCGGGTCGCTAAGCAGACCGGTGCCGATGCGGTGCACCCCGGTTACGGCTTTTTAGCTGAAAATGAAGAGTTTGCACAAAAATGTGCGGACAACGGCATTATCTTTATCGGCCCAACCGTTCGTCAGCTGCAGCTGTTTGGTGACAAAGTGGCCGCTAAAGAGGTTGCAATCAAAGCTGGCTTAAAGACGATTCCTGGTACGGATGAGCCGGTTCAATCAATTGATGAAGTCCGCGAGTTTGCACATACCCATGGCTATCCGATTATGATCAAGGCAGCCATGGGTGGCGGTGGCCGCGGGATGCGGATCGTTCATAATGATGATGAGCTTGATGGCGCCTACGACCGAGCTCGCAGCGAGGCCAAGCAGTCATTTGGCGATGATGAGCTCTACGTTGAAAAGTATCTGAAGAATCCTAAACATATTGAAGTCCAGATTCTGGCTGACCAACACGGGCACGTCATGCACTTATTTGAGCGTGACTGCTCAGTTCAGCGGCGGAATCAAAAAGTAATTGAATTCGCGCCTAGTCTGGCCCTGACCGAAGAAAAGCGCCAGGCAATCTGCCAGGCAGCCGTTAAGCTGATGGAAAGCGTACACTATCAAAATGCCGGGACGGTTGAATTTCTGGTAACCGATGATGACTTTTACTTTATTGAGGTCAATCCCCGAATTCAAGTTGAACACACCGTTACGGAACTGATTACCGATATCGACATTGTGCAGTCACAGATCCTGATTGCCGATGGTGCTGATTTATATAAGGATCTCGAGCTGCCGGCTCAAGATCAATTGGAGCACAACGGCTATGGGATCCAATGTCGGGTTACGACCGAAGACCCTGAAAACAACTTTATGCCAGACACGGGTCGCATTGAAACGTATCGTTCACCTGGTGGGATGGGCGTGCGGCTTGACGGGGGCAATGCCTATGCGGGAGCCGTAATCACGCCATACTTTGACTCACTGCTGGTTAAGGCCTGCGTGCATGCACGGACGTTTAAATCAGCCGTCCGTCGTATGATTCGGGTACTGCATGAGTTCCAGATTCGCGGGATTAAGACCAACATTCCATTTATGCTAAACGTGCTGCACCATCCAGTCTTTGAGGCTGGGCAGGCCCACACGACGTTTATTGATCAGACACCAGAATTATTTGACTTTAAGCACGAAAAGCCAGACTCAGCCAAGCAATTGCTGACCTACGTTGGTGACGTTACCGTTAATGGCTTTAATGGCGTTAAGGCACGCGAACAGGTCCATGCTGCCGAATTAAAAGTGCCAAAGATCAATTTGGAACGGCACAATGGCCTGCCAATCGTCAATGCCAAGGACATCTTGGATCGTGACGGGGCTGAGGCTGCTATGAAGTGGGTTAGTGATCAAAAGCGCGTTTTGATTACTGATACAACGATGCGGGATGCCCACCAGAGTCTGTTTGCCACGCGGATGCGGACCAAGGACATGCTGCCAATTGCAGATCTTTATGATCGTGCCATGCCAAACGTTTTCTCTGCTGAGGTATGGGGTGGCGCAACCTTTGACGTGGCCTATCGCTTCTTGGGTGAGGATCCTTGGGAACGTCTGAAGATTCTGCGTGAAAAGATGCCACATACCATGCTGCAGATGCTCTTGCGGGGATCAAACGCGGTTGGCTACAAGAACTATCCAGATAACGCCTTAAAGAAGTTTATCGACAAGAGTGCTGAAGATGGCGTTGACGTCTTTCGGATCTTTGACAGTCTGAACTGGATTGAACAGATGCAAAAAAGCATTGAATACGTTCGTCAAACCGGTAAGATTGCGGAAGGAACGATGTGCTACACTGGTGACCTGCTTAGTCCTGACGAGCACAAGTACACGCTGGACTACTACAAGACGCTGGCTGGTCAATTGGTTGATGCCGGCGCCCAGATCATCGGGATCAAGGACATGGCCGGTCTGCTCAAGCCACAGGCAGCCTATGAGCTGGTTGGTGAGCTGAAGAGCAAGTATGACGTACCGGTTCACCTGCATACGCATGACACGACCGGCAATGGGGTTGCAACCTACGTTCAGGCTACCAGAGCCGGAGTTGACGTGGTTGACGTGGCTTCCAGCGCACTTTCTGGGACTACGAGTCAGCCAAGCATGAGCAGCTTCTACTATGCTCTGGCTGGCAATGAGCGGCAACCAGAACTGGATATTGAAACGGTTGAAAAGATCAATGATTACTGGGCTCAGGTCAAGCCATTGTATCAAGACTTCATGAACGGCATCACGTCGCCACAGACCGATATCTACCAGACGGAAATGCCTGGTGGCCAGTACTCCAATCTGCAGCAGCAGGCCAAGTCACTGGGACTGGACGACTTTGATAAGGTCAAGGCCAAGTATCGTGAAGTTAACGCCCTGCTCGGCGACATCGTTAAGGTTACGCCAAGTTCCAAGGTGGTTGGCGATATGGCCATCTTTATGATTCAAAATGGTCTGGACAGCAGTAATATCTTGGAACGTGGCAAGACGCTGAACTTCCCAGAATCAGTCGTCAACTTCTTTGCTGGTGATTTGGGGCAGCCATATGGTGGCTTTCCAAAGCAGCTGCAGCAAGTTGTCTTAAAGGATCATCCTGCCATTACGGTACGTCCTGGCAGTCTGGCCAAGCCAGTTGACTTTGATCAGACGACCAAGGAATTGGCTGAACAGCTGAAGCGTCAGCCAACTGCCGAAGAGGTCATCAGCTACGTGCTTTATCCAGACGTCTTTTTGGATTACGTCAAGCGCAATCGCCAGTATGGCCAGATTGGCGTCCTGGATACGAACACGTTTTACCAAGGCATGCGGCCAGGAGAAAAGATCTACGTCAACCTGCGGCCAGGGCGGACCGAGATTTTGCAGCTTAATACCGTTTCAGACATGGACGTTGATGGTAACCGTCAACTGTTGTTCTCTGAAAACGGCCAGCAGCTGGTCTTGACGGTCAAGGATCAAACGCATGCCGCTACGGCCAAGGTCAGCGTACCAAAAGCCGATCCGCACGATCCAGGTCAGATTGGGATGCCGCTTAACGGAACGGTCGTTGACGTGATGGTCGAAAACGGTGATGAGGTCAAGAAGGGCCAGACACTGGTCGTAACTGAGGCCATGAAGATGGAAACAACGATCAAGGCTTCATTTGACGGCAAGATCGACAAAGTCTACGCCAAGGCTGGTTCAACGATGGAAAGTCAAGATCTTTTGATTCAGATGAGTCCTTTAAGCTAATCAGATTTAGCAGCATTGATTTGTAAAGCGAGGTTAAAACAGTGGAAATTTCAGAACGCGTAAGCAACATTCAACCCTCAGCAACGCTGGCTTTGTCCGGCAAGGCCAAGGCGATGAAGGCACAAGGTGTTGACGTCTTAAACCTTTCGATTGGTCAGCCAGACTTCAATACGCCAAAACATATCGGTCAAGCCGCCATCAAGGCAATTGAATCCGGTGACGTTGACTTCTACACCGCGGCAGTCGGTATCGAGCCTTTGCGAAAAGCAATTGCCGATAAGGAAAACGCTGATCATGGCACCAATTTCACAGCCGACAACGTAGTAGTAATGAATGGTGCCAAAATGACGCTGTACGCCCTGGGACAAACACTGTTTAACGAAGGCGATGAAGTTTTGATCCCATTGCCTTACTGGGTAACTTATGGCGAACAAGTCAAGCTGGCAGGTGCCAAGCCGGTGTTCGTCAAGCCGGCAGCAGGCCGTCTGACGGTTGCACCAGAAGAACTGGAAGCCGCTCGCACGCCTAAGACCAAGGCCATGATTTTAAATACGCCAAACAACCCATCTGGTGCCGTCTATACGCGTGAGCAGCTGCAGTCAATTGGTGATTGGGCCGTTGAGCATAACGTGATCGTGATTGCCGACGATATCTATGGCAAGCTGGTTTACAATGGTACCAAGTTTGTTTCACTGTTGGATCTGTCGCCTGAGATTCGCCAGCAGACGATTCTGGTCAACGGAATGTCCAAGACCTATTCAATGACCGGCTGGCGCGTCGGCTACGCAATTGCTGATGCTGACGTAGTCAAGGGATTGAAGACGTTCTTGAGTCATGCAGCCGGCAACATGGCCGCTGTTAGTCAATATGCGGCTCTGGCAGCTATTACCGGTGACCAGTCCTGTGTTGAAGAAATGCGCGCTACTTACGAAGAACGCATCAACACGCTTTATCCGTTATTAAATGAGATTCCTGGCTTTAAGTTGGACGTTAAGCCAGCCGGTGCTTTCTATGCCTTCCCAGACGTCAGCGAGGCCGTTAAGCTGACCGGATTTGCCTCAACTGACGAGTTTGTCAATGCCCTGCTTGAAGAGGCCCATGTGGCAGTCGTTCCCGGCGCCGCCTTTGGGATGGAAAACCATGTACGGATCAGCTATGCAACCAGCATGGATGTTTTGAAAGAAGCCGTACAGCGGATTCAAGCCTTTATGGCCAACCATCAAAAATAATTAATCGTCAATTGCTGAGCTCAGTTCAATGCGAGCTGAGCTCTTATTTTAAAAATGTTGTCACCCATTTTTAAAAAAATGGGTGACAAGAAAAAGAGGGATAAAATGAAACGACAAAATATAGTTCATTTAACACAGACCGCTTTGATGACGGCCATGTTGATCGTTTTAGGCATGATTCCAGGAATTCCATTGGGTTTTATTCCAGTACCAATCGTTTTGCAAAATATGGGAGTCATGATGGCTGGTGAGCTGCTTGGTCCCAAAGAGGGAACGACCTCAGTTGCATTGCTGCTGTTTTTGGTAGCGGTTGGTTTTCCATTTTTGACTGGTGGCAGCGGTGGTATTGCCGTTTTTGCCGGGCCAACCGGTGGCTATCTTTTGGCATGGCTGTTTACGCCGCTTTTGATTGGTAGTCTGCGAAGACATTTTGGCGGCAGCTGGAACTGGTGGCAGGAATTTTTAATGGTGATCGTTGCTGGCGTGGTGTTTATTGATGTTACGGGCTCGGTCTGGCTCAGCTGGCAGTCGCATATGACGCTGGCAGCCGCTTTGATGTCTAACCTGGCCTTTATTCCCGGTGATTTGATTAAAGCAGGCGTTGCCGTTGCCATTGCTCGTCAGCTGCGCAGCGTACCAACGCTGAACCTAGACTAGGGGGAATAATGATGAGTACCAAAGATGAGCTGCTGAAGATTTTTTTGCTTAATGAAAATCAGTGGGTTTCAGGCAGTCAGTTGGCCCAAAAGCTGAGCATTAGTCGCGAAAGTATTTGGAAAGGCGTCGATACCTTGCGTAAACAAGGACATCGGATTGAAAGTCAGCGTTCGCTTGGCTATCGCTATTTGGGATCTGATCACCTGGATAGTGCTGTAATCAAAATGCAGACCAAGGGCCGCTTTGCAGGTGAGATTCATACTGCCAGATCGATTGACTCAACGCAAAACTGGGCTAAGCAGTATCTCAGCAGCCATCAGCCTGATCGACCGGTTGCTTTTTTGGCTGATCAGCAGACAGCTGGTTATGGCAGACGGGGGCGTCAGTTCTATTCGCCGCAAAAAACCGGGCTTTATTTCAGTCTGGTGTTGCCGCACAACCCAATGAGTGCCTTACCTAAGATCGGTCTTTTGACAACTGGGGTCGCCGTTGCGGTCGGTCACGTGCTTAAACGGACTTTTCCCGATCATGATTTTTCATATAAATGGGTCAACGATATTTACATGAATGGTCACAAAGTCTGCGGCATTTTGACCGAAGCTACGCTGGAGCTTGAATCAGCTTCGTCGGCAGCATTGATTGTCGGTATTGGCATCAATCTATCGACAGCAGATTTCCCAAATGAATTTGCCCAAAAGGCCGGCAGCATTGCTCCTGGCCAGACCGTTGATCGTAATCGTTTGGCTGCTGAACTGTTGGTAGAGATCATGAGCATCTATCATGAGTATGATTCTGGAAAGTTTTTGCCGGAGTATCGTGATCATTCACTGGTCTTGAATCGGCCAGTCGAACTTAAAATTGGCAATCGTCAGGTCGTTGGAACAGCAATTGATATTGATGAGCAAGGTGGCCTGGTAGTAGAGCTTGCCGATGGAACCAAGCAATCATTTATCAGTGGCGAGGTTACCAAGGTTAATCTGCCAGAGATGATGTCATGATGAGGATTTATGGCTTGGATCTGGATCAAGCGGGTCGCTGTGTCCATTACCACCTGTCAGTTGACGTGGCAGCAATGAAATGTGCGCGCTGTCAAAGATACTATGCCTGTTATCAGTGCCATGATGCACTGGAGAACTATCGTTTTGCCGCCAGCAATAAAGATGATTGGCCGGTTATGTGCGGTATCTGTGGCTGTCTGATGAGATTCGATCAATATCAGTTGGGGACCTGTCCGCGCTGTGGGCATGCTTTTAATCCAAAATGCAGTCTGCATGGCCAGATCTATTTTAAATAAATCACTTTTTATCATTGATTTTTAATTAAAACAGGATTAGAATATGAGACGCTGATTAAGATAAGGCAGATTGCAATAAATAACTTGAACAAATTTAATGACGCAGATTAAGCAAGAAGATCTCAATTGGAGTTCGCCAGT
>NZ_CANCWQ010000004.1:0-101258 GCF_947381555.1 Limosilactobacillus pulli | reverse complement strand
CAGACAACAGAAACAAATCGGTGAAAAACTACATTTTTAAACCGGTGAAATCCTACATTTTAAAATCGGTGTTGACAAATCTGTTTATCACTAGTTCCCTCAACTTCTTCTTGATATGGTGGATTACCAATTACAACATCAAATTTAAATTCTTTACTCATTTTCTATCCCATCCTAAATACTTTAGTAATAATAATTTTCTGCTTACTCGTATCATCACTATTTTCTAAGTCATCAAATAGACTTAATTGACCTTCATTAGCGCCTATATCATTTGCATCACTATTATTGAACAATGATTTAAAAGTAAAAATCTCTCGTTCAACTTTTGATCCAGATGGAATCCAGTTGCTAAAAGTAATTAACTTTCCATCATCATTTCTATAGGTAAGTGTATTACCCTGGACGATATTTAAATTGATTACATATTTTGCTGATTTATAAATATCAGTTTTTGAACTCAAACTTTTCTGCATAAAGGCTTGATAATGATTGACAAAAATATTCATCATTGCTTCTTTTGATCGAGCTAAATTATCTTTCAACAATTCAATAGCGTAAATGCTCATTAATGACCATAATGCATTGCTTTTCCAAGTTGTTTTATTAGAAATTTGGTCTACATAGTTCAGCTTCTGATGTAGGATTTCTTTCAAGAAGGCACCCTCGCCTGCACTAGGTTCAAAAAAAGTGGCATGCAGATCATGAAGCTTTTCTTGAATAGCCGGTTCAGACAGCATCTTTTTCACCATCCATTTAGGGGTAAAAACTTCACCATGATGTTGAACTCGTTCCTTAGATTTAATTAGGTGACCATCATCACCTATTGCTTTTAATTCAAATTTTTTATGATCGGTTTCAAATTTTTGATCATCGAAAAGGCTTATTTCTTCCTTGCTCATTTTAAATAAATGTCACCCCTATCCTCCTATTATTTCTTCTGTTACTTTCGTACGATCTCCATAATGTCACTAATATCACAGCCTAAGGCCTTACAAACCCTTAGTAATACCTCAGTCGTAACATTACCATTCCTACCTAACTTAGCAATCGAAGCGGCGCTAACTCCACTAGCCTGTTGTAGATCTTTCTTTTTCATGCCACGATCAATTAACAGCTTCCATAATTTGTTATAACTAATGCTTAAGTTTTCGTTATTCATGATTACTTCCTCTAAATAAAAATTTCTGGAACGTTTATTTCAATTTCCTTAGTCTCACTAACAGCATCAAGATCGTTCGCTTTTAAAATATTCTTGGAGACAAAGTAATTATTATCGGTTTTAATGATAAATTCATCTTTATTGTCTTCTATATATTCTGAGGATTCTCTGGAATAACCATTCTGCTGTAACCAAATCCGTAAGTCACTATCTGTTCCATACTCCATGAAACGATACCAGTCATTCTGAGGCGGCATTCCACTCTTAGTTAACTCCTGGGTAACTTTCAAGAAATATTTACCTAATACAAACTGAAGATTTTGCAATCTTTTCATCACTAAATTAATGGTTATAGTCTCCCAGTCAATATTAGGGGTATTCTCATGGTATTGCCTTACCCTATTAAGAAATCTTGTATCTCCACGCTCAGGATCACGGATTTGAATTGCAAAGTCGCAAATCCGTTGCAGGCTGTACCCACTCATCCAAAGTAAGGCTATTTTAGCGTCATCCTCGATGACCTTATCTTGAGTTTCCTTGTCTTGTTTTGACTTAACAAAGTCGGATTCATAAATAGCCCAGTTAAATATTTCTGATAGTTTGAGTAAAAAAGCTTTGGCTTCCGGCCACCTCAATTTTTCCCCATCATGAATATTAGGATATCCTTTAATATTTTCCTGACTAATCTTGTTTCTAAGACTTTCAGACTGATCAGAAGAGAAGTTAATATCATCCTCTAATTCGTCAACATATCGTTCTTGTAAGGATTGTAAAATTTTTCGTTCTTCTTTGTAGGTTATATGTTTTGCTAAATGGGTTCTAACTACTCCATGATGATCATTCCGTAATTCCTTGACATAAAGTAATGATAATTTACGAATTAAATCATAGTTTTTATCTTTTTCAATGTTATCTAAACGCACATCGCCTTTCTCTAGGCTCTTCTTAATTGCTGCCGCTTGCTTAGGCTTAATAACATCAACAGATAACTTAGCTTTTTTTAGTCTGTTATTCATCCTAGATAAATAAGCAGCACGGTTACTATGCGAATTCGCTGTATCGCCAGTAATTAGAAAGACATTTCCTAGCATGGAGTGACCTAACCTACCCACTCGACCAATTAAGTTCAAGAAGTCTAATTGACTGAGCGTCCTTTTTCCATTTTGCAGCGTAGTAACGAAAATATTATCAGCCGGCAAATTTACTCCCTCCAGTAGGGTACTGGTGCAGAAAACCAGCTTTAGGATTCCTTGCCGACAGGCTTCCTCGATTCTAATGCGAACGTCAACTGGCAATTCTCCAGTGTGGAAGGCTATTCCTTTTCTAACTAGTTTTACCAAGATGTATTTAGGGTGAATTTTACGTGAAATATAATCAGCTAACTCTATCAACCTTGGATCGTTACTTTCTTCCATTGAACGACTAACAACCAAAGCATCTGAAATGGCATTGACTTTTGAACCATAATAAACCAAGTTGCAATTACTATTCCCTAAAATGCTTATCATCTTCCGAATAATATCTGGTACTGATAGCGTTTCTTTAAATTTACCTATCGGAATAGTATTTTGATTCAAATCATCATATACTTCCGCTTTATTAGCATAGCGATCAAAGATAATTTCCACCTGGGTTACTGGGGATTCGACAATGCGAAGGCCATCATTCGATGCGGCTGTTTGTACTAACTTTTTAAATATTCCTGGATTTGGAATCAATGGTGAGGCAAAGGTTACCTTCGGTCGATTTTCCCATGCACTAACCCTGTCAAATATTTCATAGTAAAAGGCACTACGCGAACTTGCTTCTGTAACTTTTTGAGACTCATCAATAAACAGGTGTATTAACCGTGCTGCTGAATATTGTGTTAAAAGGGCTAATAGGCGTTCAGGAGTCATTACGCAAATATAGCTTCCCTCGTAATCTACCCTGTACTCTTCAGGATGAGAAATGACTCGATATTGTTTTTCGCCTAATTTTGTCCCTAAATCCTTAATGAGCTGAACCTTTACTTCGGTAATGAGTGCCTTGCTTGGTACAGTGATCGCAAAGTTGCCTACGACACCCTCCTTCACTTGAAGCTCAATATACTTTTCAATTAAAAAGGTCTTCCCCATCGATGTTGGAGCTGAAAAACTAGTAAGTTCATTGCTCAAAGACTTAAAAATTATATCTTGCTTACCGATAAACGACTTACTTTCTTCTCCAGGAATCTGGCGTTTCTCTTTTTGATAGTTTACCAAGGCTTCGTTCCATAACTGCTCAATTGTTGGAACTAGCGTATAGCTTTGTCCTTGACGAGGCAAAAAGTTGTTAAAGCTGGTCAAAACCTCATTAGTAATCAGTGAAACCTCAGGATCGTTAGGATACATTTTGGATAGAGTAGCAACAATTTTCAAGGCACTATTTTTTTGCCTACTATCTCCCTTTTTATTGATTGATTTTGATAGCAAATCGGCGAAGCGTAGAAGATCATGTTTCTGCTTTCCTGTTAACTTCCAATCTAGATGAAATAACCAACAACCATACTGCTTAGACAAAATACTCATCAGCTTGCGTAAGTAATCATCATTTTCTAAATACTCGTAAAGATATTCGCCCAATCTTTTTCCTTGTTGTGGCATACTCTTATTCTCCTATCAAATCCTTCATTATCGCATGAGTATCCTCTTCAGCATTAGTAAAAGGTAACAAGTACACATAAAACGACGATTTTTGCCAATGATGCTGCTGAATAACTATATTCAATTGCCTAATCGCTTGTTCCAAATCACAATTAATAGCTTGACGACACTTCTCTTTTGCTTCTTCTTGCGTGCAATCGTCTAAATCTAATTGGGTTCTAAACTTATAGCCAATAAAGATCCCATATGATGCAATATCTTCAAAGCCTGTTTCAGTTGGTGCCATTAACTTAATAATGGCATTACTCTTATCTTCACCAAATTGTGTCCGAAGAATAGAACGGTCAACTATGTCGGTAGCCAGTACCATCTCATTGGACCGATTATTATCAAAAGTTGCTATCTTCTTCACTACATTATTAATTGCATCCTTAAGATTATTGTTTAATTGTGATGCCCCAAGGATTAGTTGAGTTTTATCCTGGTCTCTTTTAAGATATATGCCTTCACTATCGATTGTTCGCTTGACTTTTAAAATTTCCGCCCTGGTATAGAGTTTAAGTGCGTTATCCTCATGCTCTAAAAAAATATATGCTAGCAATTCACCTAGTAAATTATTTGGAATACCACTTTTAGCATATTTTCTTAGTAAATTTGCTGCTTGCAAACCTATAACATCCGTTTTGCTAACTCCACGGGCTATTGCATAGCTAGTAATATTGGATGTCACTAGATCCTTTAAATTCGTATAGCTAAAAGGCAACAGTTCTGGTTTCAAAACAAAAGCATGAATTATATTTCTATTTTTCACAGCATCCATCTCACTAGCATTAACCTGACGAAAGACTGTTGTGAACGTCTCATCTGAAACAGTTTTTGTAAATATATCCTTATCCTCACTTTTTGTGGGGATTTTTTGTTTTCTTAATTGCTTTTTACGCTTTGCTTCTTCTACTAATTCGGACATTAGGTTAACGCAATAATATGCAAGACTTTCTGCCGGAATTTCTTCTTTTAATTGCAATTTTTCCAAAAGATACTTACTGATTGATTCTTTTTGGGAATAACTAGCCTCATTGATATAATCCTTGAATTTATCTTTGGCTATACCACTTTTTTCGAGCTTATGAGCAGCCGAACGATTCAACCCTTTGTAATACAGCCTTTTATAGTTTGATTCTTGATAATTATGTGCATTCCAGTTTTTTGTGTAATTCTCAAATATCACTAGTACTGCATCTTGGATAGGTACTGACTTATCGATTTCACTAAGAGGTTTTAATGCATCTACTAGTACCTGAAACCTGTTAATCCCCAATTTCCCCACCTTCTAAAAATAACTTTCAGTGACTTTGAGTATCTAAAATGACTGAGATGACTTAATTATCTTGTTACTATTCAAATATCAGTTAGAGATTAGTACTCGACAACGATAATTATACCAGATTAGCATTTCCTTTCGGATAATTATCTTTACATTCGCGTATATTTTTAGCTGATTAATTAGCATGTGTTGCTCGATCAACAACTTTTACTAGCATGCACTTAACTGAATAACATCCTGTAACAAGCCACTAGTAAGGCAAGTTGCAGTACCCAAGCGATTTATCGTTTAGGTCTGTTTCTTATTGCCTTGTTAGTGGCTTTTAGTATGCCTTCGATTCCTTCGCTTGGGAGATCCAAGAGGAGGAATTTCTTATGAAGAAATACTACGACGACCGTCACCAGCTCAACATGGAGATCTCAGACACTAAAGATGGCAGTATGCACATTAAGCTACATCAACCAACTGGGATCAAAGAAATCACGGTCACAGAAGCTAAAGGCAAAGAAATCATCGAACTTAATCGTATTGAATACAACGATAACCACCGTGAAACCCGTCGTCACGTTTCACTCGAAGCCTATGACCCATATGGCGCCCTGGTAAAAGATGATGCTGATCCGTTGCAAGAGGTAATTAATAAGGAAGAAATGGATCAACTCCACCAGAGTGTCAGTCAACTTACACCAGCACAGCGAAAGTTACTCATGAAGAAGTTCTGGGACGGTATGAAACAGATCGACATTGCCAAAGAAGAAGGTGTCAGCAAAATGGCAATTACTAAACGTTTGCAAACCATCAAGCGACGCCTCAAAAAAATTCTTCAGAAATAATCGTTTACTTTTGCGCTTCACATGGCCTGTAAGTGTAAGGCGATTATTCCTTACTAAATCTAAAAAGAAAGGATAACCAATATGGCTAATAAGATTTCAATTTCAGTAGCTAATCATCCTCAAGATGGTGTTGTCAGTATGCGTCAAATCACAATCCGTGAACGGCTGCTGCGTTTACTACTTGGTCAACCTCACCATCTGATGGTGATTGCACCCGGTAAGGATGTTCAACATCTAGAGATTAACGAAGTAAAGGAGGATTCCTATGAGCGCAATGAATGACCTCGATTTACAACTCAAGGAAGCTGAGAATCAGCTTGATCAAGCCAAGGATACCATTCAGTCCATACGTAAATTGCTAGCAAGCAATCAGGATGCAGCCCCATGTGATGGACAGCCAAAGCGCGATCCAGTTGAAGATAAAGTAACGGTCCGCAAGATGCTAGCAGAGAAGAGTGTCGAAGGCTACACCGCTCAAGTGAAAGCATTACTTCAAAAGTTTGGTGCCGAAAAACTATCTGACGTAGACCCTAAGGATTACGAAGACCTTTACTACAGTGCGGAGGGCTTGGGACAATGAGTTCACCAAAACATCACGCTTTGCTATCAGCTTCCAGTGCCAACCGTTGGCTAAGTGCTCCGCCACTCCCACGATTGGAACAATACTTCCCGCACTCCACTTCCAGTGCTTCCGCTGAAGGAACGGCTGCTCATGCCTTGGGAGAGTATAAGATTCATCGCCTGCTTGGCGATAAGTTCAAGCGTCCAACCTCTGATTATCAATCCGATGAAATGGAAAGTCTGACCGATGATTATGCCAGCTATGTCATGGAACAATATCAGGAAGCTAAGCAGTATGCCAAAGATGCCACCATTAGCGTGGAACAAAAGCTTGACTTTTCAAAATACGTCCCTGAGGGCTTCGGTACCGGCGACTGCGTGATCGTTTCTGATCACCTACTCCACATTATCGACTTTAAGTATGGCAAAGGCGTCCAAGTGGAAGCGCAGAACAATCCTCAGATGAAACTTTATGCCGTTGGAGCATTAGAGATGTTCGGCAGTCTGTATAACGTCGACGAAGTTGAAGTCACCATTTTTCAACCTCGTATGGCCAATATCAGTACCTGGACCATTAACGTGCAAAAACTGATGCACTGGGCCAATACCGAACTGAAGGAAAAAGCAGAACTGGCTTTCGTCGGCAAAGGCACGGTGCGCTACGGTCCCTGGTGTCAGTTTTCTGTCTGCAATGCCGTGCTACGCGCCCGATTCGATTACCACAATAAACTTACCCGCTTCCAGCTACGATCCCCCAATTTGCTTACCGACGCGGAAGTTACCGAAGTACTAGAGCACATCGATGATTTGAATCGCTGGGCTCACGAAGTTAAAGACTATGCTGCTGACCTAGCCATTAACCACGGTAAGCAATGGCCCGGCTACAAGATTGTCGAAGGACGGTCCGTTCGTCATTACAAAGATGAAGCAGCCGTAGCAAAGATTGCTGAAGAACACGGCTACCATGATATTTATCAAAAGAACCTACTGCCAATTACAAAACTAGAAAAACAGCTCGGTAAGAAGAAATTCACTGAACTGTTTAGTCAAGAAATTGTAAAACCTGCGGGTAAGCCAACCCTGGTGCCAAATTCTGATCGGCGTCAGAGTATTAGCAAATCTAACCCAAAGGATGAATTTAAGGAGGAAAAATAATATGTCACAACAAACTAAAGTTGTTACTGGTATCAACACTCGTCTCTCTTACGCTAACGTCTGGGAACCAAAGTCTATCAATGGTGGTAAGGAAAAGTATTCGGTTAGTCTGATCATCCCTAAATCGGATAAGCCAACAATCAGCGCTATTGAGAAGGCAATTGATACCGCCATCCAGGAAGGTATTGGTAAGTTTGGTGGCAAGAAGCCAAACAAGGCCAATCTCAAGCTACCTCTTCGCGATGGAGACGTGGAACGTGATGATGCCGCCTACCAAGATAGTTATTTCATCAACGCTAATTCGATTACGGCACCACAGATTGTGGACAAACATGTTCAGCCCATCCTCGATCGTGATGAAGTGTATAGTGGCTGCTATGCTCGGGTTTCGATTAACTTCTATGCTTTTAACACCAACGGTAATCGTGGAATCGCCTGTGGCCTGGGTAACATTCAAAAGATCCGTGATGGTGAACCACTAGGCGGACATGCTAGTGCAAGCGATGACTTCACAGCAATTGATGATAGTAGTGACGATGATTTCTTAGCTTAAACTAAAAGATGGGCAGTCGACTTTGACTACCCATTTTTTGTAGAAAGGATCCCTAATGAAGCAAATCTCAATTGATATTGAAACTTATTCCGGCACTAACCTAAATCAGACTGGAGTCTATCGTTACGCTGATAGCGATGATTTTGAACTTTTACTCTTTGGTTATGCTATCGACTTTGGCCCCGTCAAGGTAGTGGACTTGACTCAGGGCGAAAAGATCCCATCACAGATTATTGAAGCCCTAGATAACCCCAATATTATTAAAAGTGCTTTTAATGCTCAATTTGAACGAGTTTGTCTGTCATACTTTGTGGGTCATCGTTTAAAACCAGCTGGTTGGCATTGTTCACGCGTTTGGTCCGCCACCCTTGGATTGCCTTTATCACTGCGAGATGTCGGAAGTGTGCTAGGGCTACCACGGCAAAAGATCACTGCTGGTAAAGAATTAGTTCGCTTCTTTTGTACACCTTGCAAACCCACGAAAGCCAATCAGAACTGTACTCGTAACTTTCCTTATCATGCGCCCGACAAGTGGCAACAATTCAAACAGTACAACCAACGCGATGTAGAAGTAGAAATGGAGATCACAAAGAAGCTCGAACGCTTTCCTGTTTCGCAGAATGAATGGGAAAACTACTGGATGGATCAAGACATTAATGATCGCGGTATCCGGATTGACCAACAACTGGTTAACAATGCGATCAAATGTCAAAACGTCTTCCATGACCAGTACCTACAAACAGCTAAAAAAGTAACGGGTCTGGCAAACCCTAATTCTCCCTTACAACTGAAAGACTGGCTCCGACAGCAAGGTATCAAAACTGATTCACTATCCAAAGTATCAGTGGCACAGCTATTACAAACCACTACCGGCACGGTCCATCAAGTATTAGCTCTCCGCCAGTTGTTATCTAAATCAAGTGTCAAAAAGTATCAGGCTATGCAGAAAGCTATGTGCCAAGATGGTCGTGTCCATGGTCTTTTACAATTTTATGGTGCTAACCGGACGGGTCGGTGGGCTGGTCGCCTTGTACAAGTACAAAATCTTCCCCGTAATTCAATGCCAGACCTCGAAGAAGCTCGCGAATTAGTTAAGCAAGGCAACGTACCAGCACTTGCAATGCTTTATGATTCAGTGCCAGACGTCTTATCACAATTGATTCGCACTGCTTTTATCCCTAGCAAAAATCATCATTTCTACGTGGCTGACTTCTCAGCGGTTGAAGCACGGGTAATTGCTTGGCTATCTAATGAAAAATGGCGACAAGAATCCTTTGCCAAGAATGAAGATATCTATTGTGCATCCGCAAGCCAGATGTTTGGTGTCCCGGTGGTCAAACATGGAATCAATGGTGAACTCCGTCAAAAGGGTAAAATTGCGGAACTCGCCCTGGGCTATGGCGGTTCTATTGGTGCGCTCAAAGCCATGGGTGCCACTAAGCTTGGCTTAACTGATGATGAATTACCGCCACTGGTTCAAATGTGGCGTAATGCTAGTCCTCACATTGTGCAGTTTTGGTGGGACGTTGATAAAGCAGCTAAAGAATGCATTAAAACGCACCTCCCGCAAACTACCCACGGAATGAAATTTATTTATCGCAGTGGTTGCATGTTTCTTCGTTTACGATCGGGACGTTATCTTTGCTACCCCAAACCAAAGATCGGCACCAATCGCTTTGGTTCTGAATCGATTACCTTCATGGGAATCAACACCGTGAAAAAATGGGATCGAATTGAAACCTATGGGGCCAAGTTGGTAGAAAACATTGTCCAAGCAACTAGTCGTGACCTGCTAGCTGAAGCAATGCGGCGGTTAGAAGCTACTGAGAATACGGTGGTAATGCATATTCACGATGAAGCCGTAATTGACGCCCCTTCCAATCAGTCACTTGACACCATGGTTCAGCTCATGACCGAAGTTCCAGACTGGGCCAATGGCTTAATCCTCAACGCTGCTGGTTTTGTTAGCGACTTTTACAAAAAAGATTAATTTTAATGGTTTACTTTCTGCCCTCATCTGGCTTATTGGTGAGGGCTTTTTTAGTTCTCTAATTTAATGAAAGGATCTGAATCTATGTCAGAAGCAACCATAGCAATTACCAAGCTGCGCCAAGATAAACTGAATCCACACTACCGACCAATGATCTTTGTCATTGCGCCGTTTACAGAAGTAGTAAAGAGCGATGCCGAAAGTATCAGGACAGTGCGCTCCAACTGCCGTTTTGTCTATCAACATGGTGGCATCCCCGTTTGTCCACAGCTTTACCTACCTCAATTTATTAACCTGCACCATTCGCGAGAATTTCAAGTAGCCGCCTTTATTAACATTGTGCTACTAACTAAATGCGCCGAAGCCTGGTCATTTGGTAAGCCAACACATGATATGCGCTACTTCATCCGCTTAGCCAAACGTAAAAATAAAAATATCCGCTACTTTAATAACGAAATGGAGGCCAACTAAAGATGCATTTTACTTTATCGACGGCAGTTAATTCCGGTCAGGCTAGCAACACTATCTATCCTCATCAACGAACTATCACTAACGCACAGGAATTAGAACAGGCTGTCCACTATGACCATGTCTGTGGTCAATTTAAAAATAACCAACGCACCATTGCCAACTTCATTAAAGCCGACTGCCTAATTATGGATTGTGATAATGATCATTCTGATGATCCGACTACTTGGATCAAGCCCGCAAACATTGCTAACTATTTCGATGATGTTTCCTACGCCATTACCTTGTCACGCAACAACATGAAAGCCAAGCATCATAAAGTACCCCGGCCTAAGTTTCATGTCTACTTTCCGATTACTGAGATTACGGATGCTAAAACCTATGCTGAACTAAAACACGAAATTCAAGAATACTTTCCCTATTTTGATGATAATGCGCTTGATGCGGCCCGTTTTGTCTTTGGTGTGCCTAGTACTAAAGCCATCTGGCATGAAGGATCACAAACCGTAGACAAATTTATGATGGTGCAACGTTACTTTGCTCAGCAAAACATCGGATCAATCCATGAAGGCAAACGTAATGCTACCCTTTCGCATTTTGCCGGTCGCATCATTATGCGTCTTGGCAATACTGCTGAAGCTCGTCAGGCATTTCAGGAAGAAGCTGCTAAATGTGATCCACCACTAAGCAAGCAGGAATTAAAAAACATCTGGCATAGTGCCACCAAATTTGGTCAACGCATGGCTAATCAAAAAGATTATATTCCGCCCGAAAAATACAATCAGCCCAATGATGACTTACAGCCAGCTGACTACTCGGACACTGGGGAATCTTATGTCTTTGTAAACAACTGTAAAGAGCGGGTCTGCTACACCAATCAATCAGGTTTTATGTGGTTCGACGGTAAGGTCTGGCAAGAATCGGAACCTTTAGCTCTCGGCGAAGTCCAACGTTTTACCGATAAACAATTAACTGATGCTCAGCTTCGTGTCACTAATAGTTATAAGAAGATTCAGCAAAATGGTGTGACATCCGCTTTGCAAGCAATGGGTAAAACTAAAGCTAGTCGGACTTTTAACGATGAACAACAGGCAGCGTTCAAGAATTACGAAAATGCTAAAGCTTACGAAGCCTTCATTCTCAAGGAACGCAGCACCCGTGGTATTAACGGGATCTTAACTAATTCTCGACCAAAGCTCGTCAAAGAGATTAATGATTTTGATGCTGATCCGTTTTTGTTGAACACGCCCAACGGAGCTTTCAATTTAAAGAAAGGGATGCACGGTCAACAGGAAATTCAAGCTGATGAATTAATCACTAAATCCACATCCTGTGTTCCTGGTAATCAAGGAGCTTCACTCTGGCAAGAAGCACTCACTACATTCTTTTGTGGTGACCAAGCGTTGATTAATTACGTCCAAGAAATTGTGGGACTGGTGTCGATCGGTCAGGTGTACCTGGAAGCTCTGATTATTGCTTACGGCAGCGGGAGGAATGGTAAGTCAACCTTCTGGAACACCATTGCTAATGTACTCGGCACTTATACCGGTCACCTCTCAGCTGATGCCTTGACCACTGGTGTCCGGCGAAACGTCAAACCAGAGATGGCCGAAGTCAAAGGCAAGCGGCTAATCATCTCCGCTGAACTAGAAGAAGGTAAGCGACTGAACACTTCCATCGTCAAGCAACTCTGTTCAACAGATGAAATCTATGCCGAAAAGAAATACATGAAGCCCTTTTCCTTTACGCCCAGTCACACCATCGTGCTGTATACCAACTACCTGCCCCACGTAGGTGGCAACGATGAAGGAATCTGGCGGCGATTAATTGTGATTCCCTTTAAAGCCAAGATTGCCAAACGCAATGATATTAAGAATTACGCCCAGCGCCTAACTGAAAAGGCTGGTCCGGCTGTCCTGCAGTGGATCATTGAAGGCGCACAGCGAACCATTCAGCAAAATTACCGATTAACTACTCCGGCGGCAGTCGAAAAAGCGGTCAATGCTTACCATGCTGACAATGATTGGCTCGGACATTTTCTTAATGAGAATTGTGAACTTGACCCCAGTTATGAGCAAAAGTCCGGTGACCTCTATCAAAAGTACCGTGAATACTGCCAAGGTATCGGTGAATATATCCGCAGCACAACTGACTTTTACACGGCCCTCAAAAATGCTGGCTTTCAACGTCAACACAAACAAAACGGTCGTTTCATCAAGGGACTGCGATTAAAAGTTGAGGCTGATGAATTCCTCAGTTGACTGTCATCGACTGTCACACTTTAAAACTCTAAAAGCTTGATACATCAGTGTTTACCAACCCTAATGACAGTCGTGACACTCTTTTACATTACTTGTATATAGGAATAAAAATAGAAAAAAAGAGTATAGAGAAGAGTAGTAAAACAACTGTCACGACCGTCATTAACCCTGACAAATCACCGATATATCAACGTTTAGGAAGGATTTTACAAATGTTAGAAAAACAAATCGAAACTGCTTTTGTCAAAGCTACCCACCAACGTGGAGGTCTTTGCCTAAAGTTCATCTCGCCATCTATGGCCGGAGTACCTGATCGATTGGTCCTCCTGCCTGATGGTCACATGGGCTTTGTAGAGATGAAAGCTCCTGGTAAACGCCCCCGACCACTCCAAGTGCAAAGGCTAAGCCAATTAAAACAACTTGGCTACCAGGTCTTTGTTTGTGACCAATTTGGACAGATTGGAGGAATGCTAGATGCAATACAAACCGCATGAATATCAACAATATGCAACTCGGTTTATTTTGGACCATCCCGTAGCAGCCATCTTGCTTGATATGGGACTAGGTAAAAGCGTCATTACCCTAACTGCTATTAAACAACTTATTCAGCAGGGCAAAGTTCAACGGGTATTAGTTGTCGCTCCACTACGCGTGGCTAAACAAACCTGGCCAGAAGAAATTGAAAAATGGGACCACTTAAAAGGCCTTAACTATTCAGTCGTCACTGGTTCTAAGCTTCAAAGGATCAAAGCACTGCAGCAAGATGTCGACATTTATATCATTAATCGGGAAAACTTGAAATGGCTAATTGAATCCTCTGGTAATTCCTTTGACTACGACATGTTGGTGATCGATGAACTCTCTAGTTTTAAGTCTTACCGCTCACAACGCTTCAAAGCCCTCAAACGAGTGCGACCACTGATTAAGCGCGTGGTTGGCTTAACAGGCACACCGTCGTCTAATGGCTTGATGGATTTGTGGGCAGAGTTCCGCGTACTAGACATGGGCCAACGACTCGGCCGTTTTATCTCATCTTACCGAATGAACTACTTTGACCCTGACAAGCGAAACATGTATCAAGTGTTTACCTACAAACCTAAGCCCGGTGCTGAACAAAGTATCTACCGCGCCATTGATGACATCACCATTTCTATGAAGTCTAAGGATTACTTGAGTCTGCCACCGTTAACTATGAACACCGTTCCGGTAAAAATGAGTAATAGTGAGCAGGCAATCTATGATGAGCTTAATGCCCAGCTAGTAGTTTCAGCCCAGGGTAAACAAATCGATGCCCTCAACGCAGCCAGTCTATCGAATAAACTTTGCCAGATGGCAAATGGTTGTGTCTACGACGACCAGCAGCAGATTATTCAAATTCACCAGCGAAAACTTGATGCCCTTGAAGATTTGGTTGAAGCTGCTAATGGTAAACCTGTCTTGGTAGCTTACTGGTTCAAACATGATCTAATCCAGATTAAAAGTCGTTTCAAGGTTCGTGAGATCAAAACACCCCGTGACATTCAGGACTGGAATGCCGGTAAGATTCCTTTAGCTTTGATCCATCCCGCTTCTGCTGGTCATGGTCTTAACCTGCAGGCTGGTGGTGCTACCTTAATCTGGTATGGATTAACTTGGAGTCTGGAACTCTACCAGCAAACTAACGCTCGGCTCTGGCGGCAAGGGCAACGTCAACCAGTAGTTATCCACCACATCATCACTGAAGGCACCATTGACGAAAACATTCTGGCGGCCCTGAAACGCAAAGACAAAACCCAGTTAGCTTTAATTAACGCAGTGAAAGCCAACCTGAAAGGAAGTGTTATGGCATGAGTATCATGTGGAACTACTTAGACAAACGGCGAGCGACCGTCGCAGCCTTGAAAGATTACGATGGTATGAAGTTCATCATTGACTCTTACCAAGACGACCTGAAGCTAGCCAAGGAACAAATGATTGGTGTCAGTTCGCCACGCTACGGTTTCGTACCTGGCAGCAGTAAAAAAGATAACCCAACTGAGCATCGCCTGCTGCATGGCATCGATGAGACAACCAAGCTGAATGAACGCTACCAACAAGCCCAACTTTACTTCAAGTGGTTCGAGCCAGCCTGGCAAGAGTTATCTGAAGACGAGCGCTTTGTTTTAGATGTCTGCTATCGCACTCCAAACCAGTTAATGAACGAGGGACTAACCATCGTGATGGACAAGTACTTCATTGCGAAAACCACTGCTTACAATCGAAAGAACAAAGCACTCGATCACCTCACGCTCTTACTTTATGGATCCCATCATTAGAAAGGTAAAACGCAGAACAAACAATCGGCTTATCTATGTTACGATGGTAGTGTAGAAAATTAGGATAAAGGCATTTGCTTTATAACATTGAAGCCTAGCGGTGCAAAACTGCTGGGCTTTTCTTATACCCTCAGAAAGGAGGAGTGTCATGCCCTACTCACCCAAGAAACCCTGTCGTTACCCTGGCTGCCCGCGACTAACCCACAACACTTATTGTGACGTCCATGCTAAGCAAGTCAGTTCTCACTACAATCGTTACCAACGACCAAAACGTAGTCGTCCGCGCTATCATCGTGGCTGGCCAAAGATCCGTCAACGCTACTTGCTCCACCATCCCTTCTGTGAGATGTGCCTGAGCCAAGGAAGGTATACCCAAGCCACCGAGGTCCATCACGTTCTGCCTCTGGAACACGGCGGCACCAACGAGTTCAAGAACCTGATGGCATTATGTAAGCCATGCCACTCCCGCATCACCGCCCAGATGGATGATCGCTGGCATAAAAAGCCACGTCGATATCATTACTAAACCACGGAGGGGGCCATCAAATCCTTAAAAATTTTTCGCGCGGGAGCGGGCCTGGGCCTTCGTGTACAAAAAATCGAAATCAAACAGGGTATTAACCCCTGCCGGAAGGAGGGAGAGAGTTGGCTAAAGATGGTACAAATCGTGGTGGCGCTCGGGTTGGGGCTGGCAGAAAATCTAAATCACTTCACGATAAGCTCGAAGCTGGCCAGGAAGCAACCGTCATCGATTTGCCAGAACCAGCTAATCTGGAAGGTCACGTGATGCCGCCAGTCAAGAAGTACCTCAAGGCCAAACAGAAGAATGGTTTAGAATTTGACGCCGCTGATATTTTCAAAGAAACCTGGGAATGGTTGGTCGAGCGTGGTTGTGAAAAACTAGTCAACACTCAATTGATTGAACAATATGCCGTTAGCGTCAGCCGGTGGATTCAGTGTGAAGAATGTATCTCTAAGTTTGGTTTCCTCGCTCGCCACCCTACGACTGGTAACGCAATTGCTTCACCATATGTTTCCATGAGCCGCGACTATATGAAACAGTCCAGCCAATTATGGTTTCAAATTTTTCAAGTGGTTAAGGAAAATAACGCCACAACTTATCAAGGATCAACACCACAAGATGATGTCATGGAACGGCTCTTAAGAAGCCGGAAAGGAATGAACTAATGAAATTTGTTAAAAAGAAAATTACCGATTTAATCCCTGCCGATTACAATCCAAGGAAGGATCTCAAGCCTGGTGATCCTGATTATGAAAAATTAAAACGCTCGATGCATGAATTTGGCTATGTCGATCCAATTATTTGGAACCAACAAACTGGTCACGTGGTTGGTGGCCACCAACGGTTAAAAATCCTCCAAGATGAAGGAATCCAGGAAGCCGAATGTGTGGTCGTTAGTCTGGATGATGAGAAAGAAAAGACACTGAACATTGCGCTCAACAAGATCAGTGGTGATTGGGATAAGGATAAGTTAGCCCTCCTAATGACTGACTTACAAGCCAGTGATTTAGATGTTTCATTAACGGGCTTTGACGAGAATGAGATCTCCGACCTTCTTGGCACGGCTGACGACACGCATGATGATGACTTTGACGTTGATAGTGAATTGAATAAACCAACCTTCTCTAAAGCAGGAGATCTTTGGCACCTAGGAAAGCACACATTGCTATGTGGTGATGCTACAAAAAAGGAAAGTTTCCATAAATTACTCAGCGATAATAAGGTTAACTTAGTTCTTACTGATCCACCATACAACGTTGATTACCAAAGTAAAGCCGGCAAGATTAAGAACGATCATCAGGATAATGATAAGTTCTATAAATTTTTATTAGCTGCTTTCCAAAACATGAATACTGCAATGGCTAACGACGCCAGCATCTATGTTTTCCATGCCGATACGGAAGGACTGAACTTCCGGCGAGCCTTTCAAGATGCTGGTTTTTATCTATCCGGTTGTTGTATCTGGAAAAAGCAATCACTGGTACTCGGTCGCTCCCCTTATCAATGGCAACATGAACCCGTGCTCTACGGCTGGAAGCACGATGGAAAGCACGAATGGTATACCGGTCGCAAGGAATCCACCATCTGGGAATTTGATCGACCAAAACAAAGTAAGGAACATCCAACAATGAAGCCTATTCCATTACTTGCTTACCCAATTATGAATTCGACAATGTCTAACTGTACGGTTCTTGATCCCTTTGGTGGCTCTGGATCTACCCTCATTGCTTGTGAGCAAACCAACCGGATTTGCTACATGATGGAACTGGATCCTAAATACTGTGATGTGATTGTTAATCGCTACATCAAACAAGTCGATTCGGATCAAGATATCAGTGTGGAAAGAGATGGTCATATAATTCCTTACAGTAATCTAAAGAAGCCGGCCTAAAGCGCGGGAAAGCCTTGCTATCTGTGCCTTTTAGAGTGATGTATACAGTGATCAAACAAGGAGGTACAGAATATGGAAATTAATTTTAATGTTCATGGTCAACAGCGTAAAAAGCTAGTCGAACAGATTGCTAACTATACTCAACAAAAAGCTGAATATCAGTACACACCAACCTACGCATACCAGATTGGCAAATACACTGTCAGTAAAGATGGGAACCTTTCATCCCCTGATGAGATTCCATCCAACCTAATCGACAAACTTAAAGAACTTGGTTTCCGGCCCGCTAACATTATCAAATTGCATCTTGCTTACCGTCGAGACGACTTTACCGATCAAGCCTTAGAAAACCTGCGTCACCTAATTTGGGCCAAGGGACAACTAATCAAAGATGCTTGTCAGCTCGATTCGCTAAAACTAGACGTTGATGATCAACAGGTGACATTTAACTGGTTCAACAAGGTAAAGCTTGATGATGCCACAGCTTATCAACAATTTATCGACAAACTTGTGCAATATGCAAAAGATCATCAACGGATTGTGTCAGAACCTCATGAAGAAAGCAATGAGAAATATGCTTTTCGTTGTTTTCTACTACGCCTGGGTTTTATCGGTCCCGAATACAAAACACAACGGAAAGTACTGTTACGAAATTTAGCCGGATCAGCTGCTTTTAAGAATCAGGAGGCCTAATCATGAGCGGAATCAAAGATGAACTAGCTAGACGTGACCGAATTCGCCAGCAGGTCTTACAAATTCGCAATACTGGCGAAGTAAACATGTTTGATATCGAGAATGTTAAACGACTGGCCTACTATTACAACTGCCACGATTTGATCGATTACCTGACTACTGAACGGGCCGGCTATGTCAATTTGATTTTAACTGGTAAATTCAATTAATCATTAAGCATTGAGTTCATTCTCAGTGCTTTTTTAGTACTAATGAAAGGAAGTGATGTTTTCTTGAGAAAGTTAAAAGATTATAAACCAACTCGTTTTATGGCTAAGGATTCCACTTACAGCAAAGATGCAGCTGATTTTGCAGTTTCTTTCATTGAATGTCTCTGCCATACTAAGGGAACTTGGGCAGGAAAACCCTTTGACTTGATTGATTGGCAAGAAAAGATTATTCGTGACATCTTCGGTATTCTGAAGCCTGATGGCTACCGCCAATTCAATACTGCTTATGTTGAGATTCCAAAGAAACAAGGAAAATCAGAACTAGCGGCAGCAGTCGCTCTTTTGCTTTGTTGTGCAGATGGTGAGGAACGAGCCGAAGTGTATGGTTGTGCCGCTGATCGGCAACAAGCAGCGATTGTTTTCGACGTGGCCGCTGATATGGTACGAATGAACCCGGCTTTGAAGAAACGATGCAAAATTCTCGCTTCACAAAAACGGCTGATCTATGAACCCACTAATAGTTTCTATCAGGTTCTATCTGCTGACGCTTATTCTAAACATGGGTTCAATGTGTCCGGAGTTATCTTTGACGAACTGCATACCCAACCGAACCGGAAACTCTATGACGTTATGACGAAGGGATCAGGGGATGCCAGAACACAACCTCTTTACTTTCTAATAACCACTGCTGGTAATGATGAAAATTCAATCTGTTATCAAGTCCATCAAAAAGCAATTGATATCATGAAAGGTCGCAAACATGATCCCCGCTTTTATCCGGTAATTTATGGTGCTGGTCGGGATGAAGATTGGTCGAGCCCCGAAGTCTGGAAAAAAGCTAATCCTTCTTTAGGAATTACAGTCAAAATGGAGAAAGTAAAAGATGCCTATAATTCAGCCAAAGAAAATCCTGCTGAAGAAAACACCTTCCGTCAACTCCGTTTAAATCAGTGGGTTAAACAAGATGTCCGATGGATGCCGATGGATAAATGGGATGCTTGTGCTTTCCCAGTTGATCCTAATGAACTACGGGGACGAGATTGTTACGGTGGACTCGACCTGTCGTCGACTACTGATATCACTGCTTTTGTTCTAGTGTTTCCACCAAGGGATGATTCTGAAGGTTATACCCTTCTACCCTATTTCTGGATTCCCGAAGATAATGTTGACTTACGAGTTCGGCGTGATCATGTTCCATACGATATTTGGAAACAACAAGGTTATCTGCAAACAACAGAAGGTAATGTAGTTCACTACGGATTCATCGAACACTTTATTGATGATCTGGGAAAGAAATATCACATCCGTGAAATTGCCTTCGACCGGTGGGGAGCTGTCGAAATGGTTCAAAATCTTGAAGGTATGGGATTCACCGTGGTCCCGTTTGGCCAGGGATTTAAGGACATGACGCCTCCAACTAAAGAACTAATGCGATTAACTCTGGAAAAGAAGATCGCTCATGGTGGTCATCCGGTCTTACGCTGGATGATGGATAACATCTACATCCGCACTGACCCAGCCGGAAATATTAAACCGGATAAGGCTAAGTCAACCGAAAAAATTGATGGCGTAGTGGCCACCATTATGGGACTGGATCGTGCTATCCGAAATGAGGATAATGGTGATTCTGTTTATGATGGTCGAGGCCTATTGATGTTGTAATTGCGTAGGACTGAAAGGATTTGATGCCATGGGTTTATTTAATAAATTATTCCATACCAATAAAGCTTCACCTAAAAACACCTTGTCTAGCACCATGTCATTTTTCTTCGGCAGTTCGATGGCTGGCCAAAATGTGACCGAACGTACTGCAATGCAAAATACTGCAGTTTATGCTTGTGTTCGAGTCTTGGCTGAAGGATTAGCTGAACTACCACTTCATATTTATCAATACACCAGCGATGGTGGTAAACAGCGGGCAATTAACCACCCGCTTTATTTTTTGCTTCATGATGCGCCAAATCCAGAAATGACCAGTTTTATCTTTCGTGAAACCATGATGAACCATTTATTACTGTGGGGTAATGCCTATGCACAAATCATTCGAAACGGTCAAGGCAAGATCACCGGACTCTATCCTTTGATGCCTGATCGAATGGACGTTAACAGAGCTGCCAACGGTGAAATCTACTATACCTATACTCGCAACTACGATGATTACCAGGCAAAAAATAAATCGAAACAAGTAATTCTCTTGTCCGATGAAGTCCTTCATATCGCCGGATTGGGTTTTGATGGTTTGATTGGTTACAGTCCCATTGCTATGGCTAAGAATGCGATTGGATTATCCATGGCTGCCGAACAATACGGAGCCACTTTCTTCAAAAATGATGCCACGCCTGGTGGTGTTCTAGAGCACCCTAATGTAGTCAAAGACCCTGAACGGCTTCGGAAAAGTTGGCAGTCACAATTTTCGGGATCTAATAATCACAGCATTGCTGTCTTGGAAGAAGGAATGACTTTTCACCAGCTTTCCATTCCACCCGACCAAGCGCAATTTCTTGATACTCGAAAATTCCAACTCGACGAAATTGCCAGAATTTTTCGTGTACCACCGCATATGGTTGGTGACCTAGATCGTTCGACTTTCTCAAATATCGAGCAACAATCACTCGAATTTGTAAAGTACACCCTGAACCCTTGGTGTATTCGCTGGGAACAAGCTATGAATCAACAGCTACTTTCCGCTGATGATCAACGAAAGTTTTTCGTTAAATTCAATGTTGATGGACTACTACGTGGTGATTACGAAAGCCGGATGAATGGGTATGCCATTGGTCGACAAAATGGCTGGTTATCTGCTAATGACATTCGTGAGTTAGAGGATCTCAACCGTATCCCTGCTGATGAAGGTGGTGATCAGTACTTGGTTAACGGTAACATGCTGCCACTTAACCAAGCCGGTAATTTCTATAACACGCAAACAACCAAAGAAAGTGAGGAACCAAAAGAATGAAACGTTTCTGGAACTGGAAACAAAATGGTGATCAGCGGCAACTAGCTATCTCTGGGGTAATTGCTCCTGATAGCTGGGTGCATGACGATGTTTCACCACAGGTATTCCAAGACGAACTTAATGAAAGTCAGGATCCAATCGATCTCTGGCTGAACTCCCCTGGTGGTGATTGTACCGCTGCCAGTCAAATTTATACCATGCTGATGAATTACCCGAATGAAGTCAATGTCAAAATCTCAGGTATTGCGGCATCTGCTGCTTCGGTAATTGCGATGGCTGGAACTACTGTTTCAATGGCTCCTGCGGCTATGCTAATGATCCACAATCCACTGACTATTGTCGGCGGTCAAGAAAGAGATCTCGACCACGCTGCGCAAATGCTAGCTGAAACCAAGGAGTCGATCATCAATGCCTATGAGCTGAAAACCAACCTGCCCCGTGAAAAGATTTCAACAATGATGGATAACGAAACTTGGATGAACGTCAATAAAGCTATCGAATTAGGCTTTGCTGATGCCATGCTGGGTGACAATAAGAATGTCACAGATTGTTACTCGTATTCCGATAAGCAATCTGACCTGGTGTTATTGAATAAACTCAAGCCTAAAGCAAAATCTACTATTTCTGTAAAGTCGCTGCAAAAGCGGCTTTCTTTGTTATCACACTAATTTAGGAGGAACTTACCAATGAACAAGATTACTGAATTACAAGAAAAGCGTGCCCGTATTTGGAAGCAAGCAAAGTATTTCCTAGACACTAAACAAAAAGAAGCTGATGTACTTTCTGCTGAGGACAACGCTACCTACGAAAAGATGGAACAAGACGTCGTCAACTTGGGTAAGGAAATCGATCGGCTCCATAAGCAAGCCCAAATTGAAGCAGAACTCAATCAGCCCACAACTAAAGCCCTTACTAATACCCCGACTGCTGGAGAATTACCAAAGGGTCAGGATGCTTATGCGCAGAACTTTTGGCAAATGATGCGTGGTCATGCGGTCGTTGATGCACTAAAAGAAGGTACGGATCCAGATGGTGGCTTCCTAGTGCCAAATGAGTTTGAAAATCAACTGATTCAAAAGCTTCAAGAAGCAAACGTCCTGCGAACCATCAGCCATGTCATTCAAACCAATAGCGGTGAACATAAGATTCCGGTTGTCGCGAGCGAAGGAACAGCTGCTTGGCTCGAGGAAGAAGCAGCCTACACAGAATCTAATACTCAATTTAGTCAAGTATCCCTCAGTGCTCACAAATTGGGGACTCTGATCAAGGTATCGGAAGAACTACTGAATGACTCCGCCTTCGACTTGATGTCCTATTTATCTGATGAATTTGGTCGTCGACTTGGTAATGCTGAAGAACAAGCCTTCCTAACGGGTACCGGCACTGGCCAACCAACTGGTATCTTAACCGACACTAATGGTGCGTCTGCGGGATCCACAGCTGCTAAGGCCGATACATTGACTTTTGATGATTTGATCGAACTTTTCTATTCCTTAAGAGCACCATATCGTCAAAATGCTGTTTTCTTAATGAATGATGATACCGTGAAAACCATTCGCAAAATGAAGGATAACAATGGTCAATATATCTGGCAGCCTTCTGTTCAAGCTGGCCAACCAGATCGAATCCTCAATTGCCCAGTTTATACTAGTCCGTTCATGCCATCCATGGCCGCATCTAATAAACCAGTGCTCTTTGGTGATTTCAATTACTATTGGATTGCTGATCGTCAAGGTCGAACCTTTAAACGACTTAATGAACTTTATGCTGTAACTGGTCAAGTCGGTTTCTTGGGCTCGCAACGAGTAGATGGCAAAGTCATCCTCCCAGAAGCCATTAAAACTCTTGCCATGGCTGCTAAGTAGAAAGGACTGATGAAATGTGGCTGCTATTACTTTGGCCGAAGCAAAAGCCTACCTAAGAGTTGATAACACTGTTGAAGATGACCTCATCACAAAGTTGATTGGATCGGCGACTGCTACCGTCGAAAATGTCCTTCGTCAGCCTCTATCAGCATTTGATTCTCTCCCTGATGATATTCATACCGCGATTCTCTATACCGTAGCTTACCTTTACGAATATCGGGAAACGGCTGATTTTGATGCCATGATCAAGTTTCTTCGGGCTATCTTGTCCCCTTACCGGAAGGAGGAATTTTAATGCAACAGCAAAATAAACGGGTCAGTAAGATTGCTGATATTGGTGAACTAGATCGCCGCATTACGCTGATGAAAAAGAAATATGTCGGCGAAAATCCTAATACCGGAATGTCGATGTACAAGGATGTTCGCTTAGGCGATGTGTGGGCAAAAGTTTCTGCCCTACACGGTCAGGAATACTACACAGCGGTCACGGTGAAATTGGAAAAACAACTGTCATTCATCATCCGATACCGTGATGATGTTGACGAAGAAACCAACATTTGGTTTGAAGGTCGTGGCTACAATATTGGCTTTATTGATGACGTTAAGTACAACCATGAGTATCTGGAAATTAAGGCTGAATATTCGAGAGGAGTTGATGATCCGAATGAAGACAACTAGTTTAACAGTAATTAATTCATGCTTTGGTGCAATTGGGGCTTTCCTCGGCTGGTTCTTAGGCGGACTGGATGGTTTTCTATATGTTCTACTCATTTTCATGGTAGTGGACTATATCACCGGAGTGCTTTGTGCCATTAACGAACATAAACTCTCCAGTGAAATTGGCTTTCGTGGGCTTACGCGCAAAGTGTTAATTCTATTATTGGTCGGTATTGCACATTGCCTTGATATTTACCTATTAAAGAATGGTTCAGCGATCCGTACTGCTACGATTTTCTTCTATATCTCTAATGAGGGCATTTCATTACTAGAAAATACCAGTCGCTTAGGTCTACCTGTGCCCGATAAGTTAAAGAGTGTCCTCCAACAATTACATGATAAGGATGGTGATCATCAATGATTTCTGGAATTGATGTTTCTGAATGGCAAGGCCATGTGGATTTCAATGCAGTCAAAGCAAGTGGTGTTAAATTCGTTCTAATCCGAGCTGGTTATGGTCGGTCAGCAAGCCAAGAAGACCGTTACTTTGCAGAACATTATACCCAAGCCAAAGCAGCTGGTTTACAAGTGGGTGCCTACTGGTATTCCTATGCCGTTTCTCCCGCTGATGCAGCCAATGAAGCCCGGGCCTGTTTAACCGTCCTTGGTAATCGTCATTTTGATTTTCCAATCTACTTTGACTTAGAAGAAAAGTGGCAGTTTGCCAATGGTCGTAACTTCTGTGATAGCTTAGTGAAAAGCTTTTGTAGTGTTTTGGAACAAAACGGTTGCTATGCCGGACTGTATATTTCGCGATCACCACTGCAAAATTACATTTCACCTTCCGTCGCTCAACGCTATGCTGTCTGGGTGGCTGAATATGGTCCGTGTTGTAACTACAATGGTAATTACGGAATCTGGCAACATTCCTCTACTGGTTCTGTTCCAGGTGTCAATGGCAACTGTGATCTAGATTATGCCTACATTGACTATGCAGCTGTCATTAACAAAAAGCAGCCAGTTACCAGGAAGAACCCTGATGAGCTAGCTGTTGAAGTCTTAAATGGTCAATGGGGTAATGGTACCGATCGTCAACAGCTCTTAACCGCTGCTGGTTATGACTATGCGGTGGTCCAAGAAAAGGTTAACCGTCTCTTGAACCGTAAGTCAGTTGACCAAATTGCACGCGAAGTTATCCGAGGATTCTGGGGAAATGGTAATGAACGAATCAACCGCTTGAAGCAAGCCGGCTATGACCCCACCCAAATTCAAAAACGAGTTAATCAATTATTGTAACTTTTGCCTGTGGACTCCGGTCTGCAGGCTTTTTTCTTTTACCATAACAAAAAGCCAACCATATAAGATGGTTAGCTCTTCCTAAACTGTGGTTGGAGTCAAACAAGACTTCTTCTCAAATAAAACACGTATCTCAGATCACGCTTGAGGGTCAGAGTAGCGACCTCGCCCTCTTACTATATATTAAAGAATCTGTTTCAATTAGCAAGTTGATTTGAGGGTTTACTTTTCTACTTCCGCTGGCTTATTAGTGGAGGTAATTAAAAATGATAAAGAAAGTTCAAGCGGTAACTCATCAACCACTGCAATCAATAAAGAATAATATTAGTTCAGAACAATTATTGAATGATTTGCATTATCAACAATCAAAACAAATCATTCAAGTTCTACTCAACAAGGGTCTAATCTCAACCACTGAATTTAAGGAAATTGATGACTTAAATAAACAATCATTTCCGCCCTTATTAGGACCAGGAAGTGTTGATACATCAAGGTTCTAGAGCTAACATACCACACTGACGAAAGGAGGTTTGTCATGTCAACCATTACCAAAATTCAAGGTTGCCAACATGATGTCAAGCAACTCCGTGTGGCAGCCTACTGTCGAGTTTCAACCGATAATTTTGAACAACTAGAAAGTCTTGAAAATCAACGTGCCCATTATCAAAAGTACATTAACAACCACCCTAATTGGGAGCTGGCTAAGATCTACTATGATGAAGGAATCTCAGGCACCAAGATGACCAAGCGGAACGCCTTAAAAGAATTACTAACTGATTGTCATAATCACCGGATTGACCTCGTGGTGACCAAATCAATTAGCCGTTTGTCACGAAATACAACTGATTGTTTGCAGATTGTCCGGGAATTACAGCAATTGAATATTCCAATTATCTTTGAGAAAGAGCATATCAATACTGGAGCAATGGCCAGTGAGTTATTTCTATCGATTCTTAGCAGTATTGCCCAGGATGAATCCCACTCAACTGCCGGAAATCTACGCTGGGCAATCAGGAAACGTTTTGCTAGTGGCAAATTCCATGTATCCTCAGCACCCTATGGATATTCAATTGAGGATGGCAACTTAGTTATCAACCATACTGAAGCAAAGACTGTACGACAAATCTTTCAACGATTTCTAAGTGGAACATCAGCCAGTCAAATTGCTAAAGAATTAAATCAAAAGCAGGTATCAACAAAACGTGGTGGCCAATGGCGTAGTAACACTGTAATTAATATCTTGCGAAACAGTAATTACACCGGTGATATGCTCTGCCAGAAAACCTACCGTGACGATCAATATCATCGTCATTTTAACCAAGGTGAACTCGCTCAATATCTAATTGAAGATCATCACCCTAGTTTGATTAACCATGAAAACTTTAACAGAGTGCAAGTTCTGCTTAAAGAAGCCGTCAAAAAACGCCATATCGAAACTGGCAGCCATAAGTATCAACAGCACTACCTATTTTCTAGCAAAATCATCTGTGGTCAATGTGGGACGATTTTCAAACGACAAACGCGGCCACATAAAATCTACTGGGCCTGCCAGCAACATTTAAGATCTGCTCAGCAATGTCCAACTAAGGCAGTGTCTGAAGCCAGTCTGAAAGCTGCCTTCTGCAATATGATAAATAAGCTAGTTTACAGTAAGAAGTTCTTACTTCAGCCATTGTTAGAAGGCCTGAAAGAAGAAGCTAATGTCAACAGCGATGGTCAACTGATTTCTTTAACTAAGCAAATCAAAGCAAATGACCACAAAGCTGAAACGCTCACCGAATTGATGCATGCCGGTTTATTAGATAAAGCGATCTACGTCAACCAAACCGCTAGACTCGAGCAAGACACTTACCAATGTCAGGAAAAGATTAAACAGCTTAATGGCCAAAATACTGATTCAGCAAATGACTTTGAGGATGTTCGTACCTTATTACGTTGGTGCCATCAAGGGAAACAGCTTACTGAGTTTGATGAAGGTGTATTTCAAGAATTTGTTCAACAGATTGTGGTTAACAGTTCAAACAAAGCAACGTTCATCTTGAAATGTGGATTAAAGCTACCTGAAAAGCTAAACAAAAATGCCACTATCGATGGACACTTTTATCGTGACATCATCAAACAACGTTACAACGATCCAATCAAACAAACAGAATATTTGTACAGTATTATCGAAAGTGAAGGTGATTTAATTGGGTAAAGTGAGGATTATCCCCGCTCATCAGCAAAAAGGCAATAGCGTTCAACCGCAAAAAAATAGACTACCATTTGAACAGCTCCGAGTGGCCGCCTACTGCCGGGTTTCGACTGATTATGATGAACAAGCCAGTTCATATGAAACTCAGGTGGCTCACTATAAAGAATTAATTCAAAAAGAACCAACCTGGGAGTTTGCAGGTATCTACGCCGATGATGGAATCTCAGGGACTAACACTAAGAAGCGGGAACAATTTAATCAGATGATTGCAGACTGCAAAGCCGGTAAAATTGACCTGATCGTCACTAAATCAATTAGCCGGTTTGCTCGAAATACCATTGATTGTTTGAAGTATATCCGAGACTTAAAAGCCATCAATGTGGCCATCTTCTTTGAAAAAGAGAACATCAACACCATGGATGCCAAAGGGGAGGTGCTGATTACCATCATGGCTTCTCTTGCCCAACAAGAAAGTGAATCCCTATCGCAAAACGTTAAAATGGGAATCCAGTACCGCTACCAACAAGGTAAGGTCTTCGTCAACCATAATCATTTTCTCGGCTATACCAAGGACGCTCAGGGTAATCTGGTAATTGAACCGGAAGAAGCTAAAGTCATCAAACGGATCTTCTATAGTTATCTAAACGGGATGAGTATGAAGCAAATCGCGGACTCACTCAAAGCTGATGGTATTTTAACTGGTGGTAAAACAAAGAACTGGCAATCCAGCGGTGTTTCAAAAATTCTAAAGAATGAGAAATACATGGGTGATGCTCTATTGCAAAAGACTTACACTGTTGATTTTCTGAGCAAGAAACGCGTCAAGAATAACGGTATCATGCCTCAATACTATGTAGAAAACGACCATCCCGCGATTATTCCCAAGCCGGTATTCATGCAAGTCCAGCAGCTCATCAAACAACGACAAAACGGGATCACTACTAAGAATGGTAAGCACCGGCGACTTAACGGCAAATATTGTTTCTCCCAAATAGTCTTTTGTGGAAAATGCGGCGACATTTTTCAACGGAATATGTGGTACCGACCAGAAAAGGTAGCAGTCTGGCGTTGTGCTAGTCGAATAAAGCGAAGCAAAACCGGAAGGCGATGCATGATTAGAAATGTCAAAGAACCACTGCTAAAGGAAGCCACCGTAGAAGCCTTTAACCAGCTCATTGAAGGACACGAGTTAGCTGGCAAACAGATCAAGGCTAACATTATGAAGGTCATAAAAAACTCTAAAGGACCTACCCTTGATCAGCTCGATAAGCAACTGGAAGAGGTCCAAATGCAGCTCATCCAGGCCGCCAACCAGCATCAAAATTGCGATGCCCTCACCCAGCAAATCATGGACTTACGAAAGCAAAGAGCAAAGGTGCAAAGCAGGGAAACTAACCAGCAAGCAAAACTACACAGCACTGATGAAATCAATAAACTGATCGAATTCCACAAATATGGCTTGGTAGATTTTGATGAACAACTAGTTCGCCGCCTAATCGAAAAAATCACCATCTTTCAACGCTACATGGGGTTCACGTTCAAAGATGGTGAAGTGGTTAAAGTTAAGTTGTAAATATTCAGGATATACGGCACTCGGTCATTTTGGCTGGGTGTCATTTTTTAATATTTCCTTTAGATACTAATAAATCAACATGATTTTCCATTACTTGGCGTTTCTTGCCAAACATCATCCAGACGAGGAGCGCTAACATTAAAACGGCTAAGTTAATTACTGACTGGTAATCACCTAAGGTAATGTTCCCACTCAATGACGAGTTTCCAGTAGCACTATACGAAAGCAAGTCCATTACAAAATGAATGAAGACAACAAGTTCTAAGTGGCCCGAATATAAGAACAGCAACGAAAAGAAAATCCCTGATACTGCAGTGAAACAGAATTGATAGATTGTTAAAGGCAAGCTTTGTTCTGTCAGATTGAGGAAATGAAACAGACCAAAAAGAAGTGAGCTGCAAATAATGGCAATCGGTATTCTTAGCCTTAGCTTCTTAGCAAAAGACAATAACAAGGTTAGAATGCCAAAGCGGCACAGCACTTCTTCCCCAATCCCTGCTTCCATTGCTCCCAATAGCAACCGCCAAAAGCGCAAAAAACTCAATTTTCCCCAACTGGTGGTATTCATTAGATTGCTGTATATGAACAAGACAACCAGTATGGCAAATACTGAGTCCACTAAAACATTGCCCTTGGAATGACTTTTAATTAATGAAATTGGATCACCAAAGTGCCATACTCGCATTGCTCTTATCAAACTGATTGTATACGCAACTGCTCCAATCAAACCGGTTGAAAAGAATGCCCCAAACCAGGGATTGGTTGAAGCAATTATTCCAAAATAAGCTGACGGTGCAATTGCTATCTGGAAAAAGTAAATCAACCAAAATAGTCTTAACCAGTTATTTGTAATTGGGGCAATAAATTGCTGAACATATAGCAAAAATGAGACCGCATACCAAATTAAAATACAGAAAGCAACTAGTGGCGCAAACTTAAAAGGAGTGACAAGTGTCAATAAAGTTCCCGCCGTATACGAAAAAGCAAATGGCTGGAATAGTATTTGAACAATTGTATTCACTTTCCGAATTGTTTCTGGCAGACTGAGATATTCACCAGCTAAATATGCTCCCAAAATAATTATTGAAACGATACCCATAGCAAATTTCGCCGGTCGGGTAAAAAGGTTGATGACCTGAATTCCAACTAATATCATCACTTGTAAAAGACAGCAACGCTTAATATTTTTACTAGGTTCCATTGTGACCGTCCCCCTTATTCCTCATCCTTAATTATACTAGATCGTGAAATATCAAGGAATATTAAGCGAGTTAGATTAACTCTATAGTAATAAGTTTGGGTAAATCCAGATAAAGTATGAGGGATTTTCAAGATGTGCATCTCCTTAAAAATTTGCGGTGATCTTAAACCTAATATTATACAGAATTATGATACTATTAATCTTAGAAAGTAAAAACACAGTTCGGTTGGTAGTCCGGACGTCAGCACACGTTGATCAGTATCCTTCCCCTCCGGGATGTCCCTCTTTCGTAATTTAACTTAAGGAGGGGACATGATGGTTATTCGATCTTGTCTAGCAATTGTTTTTGATGGTAGCTTTTATAAGGCGATTTTGGAGTGTCACAATGGCAAAGATTACTCAGTAGCATCTGTTATACTTGGTAGCTCTGAACCAAAGACATCACTAATTCTAAAGCTAGTTAATAACGATTATCAGCGGTTCCACTTTCACCACGTAACAGATAAAACAATAAAGATTTCTAAGCATGTTAATCCCAAACGTGCCCAACGATTGGCTAACAAGGTAATGAAGCATCAAGGTATTAGCACTAAAGCTCAAAGTACCTTGCAAAAACAATTTGAATAAAAGAAAAAATTACGAAAGGCCGAGCGCTCTGCTAAAAAACGACTGACAAACAAATTTCGTTATCAAAAGAGAGTAGCAAAGCGTCGCAAAAAACATCGTGGTCATTAATACACTGCATGATTGTCATTTAGTGATGATCATGCTTTTTTATCTGAACATAGTTGAGTGTACAATTCTCCTGAATTATAGCTGTCCAATATGATAAGTTCTGAGTTTTGCTTCAGTAACTTTGTCAACTCAACATTCAATTATAATTCGACCATAATTGCATTTCTTCTCAACACCATCATATCAACGCTCACCTCTACTTTCACTACCCTAATCGACACGACCTGCCAAACTGGACCTTTGTCTACTCGACTATCGAAATAGGACATAGAACACTCGACCCGCCAGCTTCAAATAGAAAAAGTGTACTAATTCCAATCATTCTGAAAGAAAAAAGTACACTTTTAATCATCCGTAAATGCCGTTACACCGGCGGTTATCAGCTATTTTTCTGTACGTTCCAGGACAGTAACAGACTCAACATGCGGTGTCTGAGGAAACTGGTCTACTGGCTGGATTGGCTTAGCTACATGATAGCCTGCCTGATCAAAACGTTGGAGGTCACGAACCAGCGTTGCTTGGTTGCAGCTGATATAGATAATCTTAGCTGGCGCCATCTTGCCGGCAGCATCGATCAAGGTTTCATCAAGACCTTTACGCGGCGGGTCAACGATCAAGACATCGGGCTTCAACCCTTCTTTTTGCCATTTTGCCATCTGTTCTTCGGCCTTGCCCACTACAAACTCGGCATTCTCGATCTGGTTGACCTTGGCATTTTGCTTGGCATCTTCAATCGCGGCTGGGACGATCTCAACCCCATAGACCTTCTTGGCATGCTTGGCCACCGCCAAAGAAATCGTGCCAATGCCACAATAAGCATCGATCACGGTCTGCGTACCATCCAGTCCGGCTGCTTCAATTGCCGTTTGATACAGCTTTTCGGTCTGCTGGGGGTTGACCTGGTAAAACGACAGCGGTGAAATCGTAAAGTCAATACCAAGGAGCTGATCATGAATCGTATCACTGCCCCAAAGCGTATGATTTTCCAAGCCTAAAAGTTTGTTCGTCCGCTTGGTGTTGATGTTTTGCACGATGCTCTTAACCTCTGGCACCCCGCTGACGATCCCGGCTGCGATTTCTTCGGCATGCGGCAGCTGTTTGGTATTGGTAACCAGAACCACCATGATCTCATGACTATAGTAGCCGCGGCGGACCATGACCGTTCGAATGCAGCCACGACCAGTTCTTTCATCATAGGCACGAATGTTGTATTTACGTAGCAGATCACGTACCACCAAAATAGCAGCGTCGATTTTAGGATCTTGAATGTAGAAATCTTCAATTGGTACCAAATCATGACTGCCTCGTTTATAAAAGCCAGTCTGCAGCTGACCTTTCATGTACTTAACCGGTACCTGAGCCTTATTGCGGTACTGGTATGGGTGATCCATCCCCATCGTTGGCATGACTTTTATTTCATCCAAATGAGCTTTTTTGAGCAGTTCTTCAATCTGATGCTGCTTGAATTTCAGCTGCGCCGGATAACTTAAAATCCCCAATGGTGCGATCCCCGTCTTTAAGTAGCGAGCGTCCTTAATTTCCACACGGTCGGGACTCTTGGTCTTTAATTCTTGCAGCTCGCCCCAGGCAAACTTGGTCGTCACCTTAACTACCTTGATTTCGACCTGCTCACCTGGCAAGACGTATGGAACAAAGATCGGGTAACCTTCAACCTTAATGACGCCGTTGCCTTCATAAGTCAGGTCCGCCACCGTTGCCGTCAGTACCTCGCCTTTATGAACCGGTACATTGATTTTTGCCATGTTTCTCTCCTTTAGCAAACACAGGGACTGCTGACAAGATTGCCCGCAGCCCCTGTTTGGTTTCTATTATTTTTGTGATGAATCGTCGTCGTGGATATTGTCGACTTCGCGTACAAAGTCGTCTTCTACCCGCTTCATATCTGGTGACATAGTGATTGCATCATCTGGAATCTCATCTAGGTTGGCGACGACTTCCAAGTGCTGCTTGAGATTGCGGAAATGCATCGGCGCATCGCCACCATACTCGCCATCCAGATTGATCATCACGCGATCTTTTGGATCAACGGGCGTAACGTCAATCTCGCTGGCCTTGGCGTAGATGATACCAGGATCGCCAATGTGCTTACCTTGCAAAGCCTTGGCCATCAATCGCATCATGCCGATTAAATTGCTTTCCTTAACGATGATCATGGTAAACTTGCCATCATCAAGCGCAGCATCTGGTACGATCTGTTCAAAACCGCCCACCGAATTGGTCAAGGCAATCAGAATCGTTGAAGCCTGCCCACGATATTCATGACCATCGTATTTGATGTCCATTTCAACCGGCTTGATTCTAGGAAGCAGTTCAGCCCCTTTTGCCAGGTAGGCCAGATAGCCAAACAGCGACTTCATCTGAGAAGGCACCTCATAAGTCAGCTCCGTCAAGGTCCCCCCGGCTGCGATGTTCATAAAGTAATTGTCACCGGCTTGACCAATATCGATCTTGAACTTCTTGTTTTTGCGCAAGATCAGCTTGGCCGCTGCGATCGGATCATCACGCGGAATCCGCAGGGCACGCGCATAGTCATTGGTTGTCCCCGCTGGAATGATTGCCAAAGCTGGCCGTTTCTCCAGTCCGGCAATTCCGTTGACAACCTCGCTGAGCGTACCATCACCACCCGCGGCAACGATCAGATCAAAGCCTTCCTTGGCTGCCCGCGTTGCCTCGTTCTTAGCCGAATTAGGTGCCGGCGTCGTTGCGAACGCACTGGTCTCGTAGCCGGCCTTTTCATAGACTGCCAAAATGTCGACCAGGTCATTGCGCATGGCTTCACGCCCCGACGTCGGGTTATAAATAATCCGTGCTCGTTTTCGCATAGTTTCCTCCGCCATCAAATCAGTTTACTTTTCGTTCAAGGCCTTCATCAAAAGCTTGTTGACCACACCAGGGTTGGCCTTACCACGCGTCTGCTTCATGATTTGACCAACCAGGAAGCCTACTGCCCGGTCCTTACCGTTCTTGTAGTCTTCGATGGATTGTTCGTTGTTGGCCAAAACATCATCAACGATTGGCTGCAGCTTGGCTGGATCAGACAACTGAACCAGACCGTTCTTTTCAGCATAGGCAGCTGGGTCTTCACCATCCAGAATTCCCTTGAAGACCTTCTTGGCCATCTTAGATGAGATCGTGCCGTCATCGATCAGCTTGATCATCCCGGCTAAGTTGGCTGGCGTCAGCTTGGTATCCTGTAAATCAACCTGCTTGTCGTTTAAGTAGCTGTTGACGTCGTTCATCAGATAGTTGGCAGCCTTCTTTGGATCAGCCCCCAAAGCAATCGTAGCCTCAAAGAAATCAGACATTTCCTTGGTCTGCGTCAAAACCATAGCGTCGTATGCACTCAGACCCAGATCGTTAGTGTAGCGAGCACGCCGCTCACCAGGCATTTCTGGCATGGCGTCTTGAATTTCTTGAATCCATTCATCGCTGACTTCCAAAGGTGGAATATCTGGTTCTGGGAAGTAACGGTAGTCATCGCTGCCTTCTTTGGTCCGCATGGAGATGGTTTCGCCGGTTGCCTCGTCAAAGCGCCGCGTTTCTTGGGCAATCGTGCCACCAGACATAATCACCTTTTCATGCCGCTGCTGCTCAAAGTTCAATGCCTTGCGCACGAAATTGAAACTGTTGATGTTCTTCATTTCGGTCTTGGTACCAAACTTATCAGAACCGATTGGACGAATAGAGATGTTGGTGTCAACCCGCATTGAACCTTCTTCCATCTTAACGTCGGAGATCCCGGTAAACTGGATCCGTTGACGCAAGGCTTCCAGGTAGGCCACGGCTTCTTCTGGCGAGGCAATGTCTGGCTTGGAGACAATTTCGATCAAAGGCGTGCCTTGCCGGTTCAAGTCCACGTAGGAGTAGTTGCTCGTGTGCGTGTTTTTACCGGCATCTTCTTCAATGTGCATCTCCTTGATCCCGATCTTCTTCTTTTTGCCATCAACTTCAATTTCAATCCAGCCGTCATGCGCGATTGGCGTTTCAGATTGAGTTACCTGATAGGCCTTAGGGTTGTCAGGATAGAAATAGTTTTTCCGGTCAAAGTGCATGTGCTTTGAAATCTGCGCGTGCAATGCCAAACCGGCCATAATCCCATCACGAACCACGCCCTTGTTAAGCGTTGGCAAGGTGCCTGGGTAGGCCCAGTCAATTACGTTGGTGTTGGCGTTTGGTTCATCACCGAATTCTACTGGCGTTGGACTGTAGATCTTGGAGTGGGTCTTCAATTCTACGTGGACTTCAAGCCCAATGGTCGTTTCAAAGTTCATCTTAGTCTTGACCCCCTAACTTTGGCGTTTGTTTGTGGAAGTCGGTCGTCTGTTCAAAAACATAACCGGCATTGTAGATCGTTTGTTCATCAAAGGCCTTACCGATAATGTGCAGACCAACTGGCAGGCCATTGTCAAAGCCAGCTGGCAGCGACATTGCCGGCAGACCAGCCATGTTAACGGGAACGGTCAGAATGTCGTTCATGTACATCGTCTTTGGATCTGCAATCTCAGAACCGATTTCAAAAGCTGGGTTGGCGCCAGTAGGTCCCATGATCAAGTCGTGGTCTTTTAAGACGTTGGCAAAGTCTTGGGCAATCAGCGTCCGAATCTTGGCAGCTTTGTTGAAGTAGGCATCGTAAAAACCAGCCGAAAGCGAGAACGTTCCCAGCATGATCCGGCGCTTAACTTCATCACCAAAGCCCTGCGTCCGTGACTTGACGTAGACTTCTTCCAGCGTCTTAGCATCAGGTGCCCGGAAGCCATAGCGAATTCCATCGTAGCGCTGCAGATTGGATGACGCTTCTGATGAGGCCAGAATGTAGTAGGCTGGTACGCCATACTTGGTATGAGGCATCGAAACGTCCGTATCAATGATGGCACCCAGTTCTTCAAAGTGCTTCAAGGCCTTGTTGATGACAGTCCGCACGCCAGGTTGAATTCCTTCATCCAGGTATTCCTTTGGTACGGCAATCTTCAAGCCCTTAACGCTCGTGTTTTCATTCAGATTGGCGGCCCAGTCTGGTACCTGACGATCAGAAGACGTCATGTCGTGATCGTCTTGACCGCTGATGATTTGGGTCAGCAAGGCATTGTTCTTAACGCTGTTAGTGATCCAACCAATTTGATCAAAGCTGGAGCCAAATGCAATTGCCCCCCAACGCGATACCCGGCCGTAAGTTGGCTTTAAGCCGACCACGTTGTTGTATGATGATGGCATTCGAATTGAGCCACCCGTATCGGTACCAAGCGCACCAATCACGTCACCGGCTGCCACGGCTGCTGCCGAGCCACCAGAAGAACCGCCGGGAACGCGCGTCAGATCCCAAGGGTTATGGGTCGTAAAGAAGGCCGAGTTTTCCGTTGAGCCACCCATGGCAAACTCATCCAGGTTGGTCTTACCAACGTTAATGAAGTCTTGGTCATTCAGCTTTTCGATAACCGTAGCATCATAAATTGGCGTAAAGTTTTCCAGCATCTTGGAGGCCGCAGTTGTCTTAAGCCCCTTGGTTACGATGTTGTCCTTAATTGCCAATGGTACACCAGCCAACAGTTTATCAGCTGCAATGCCCGCATTGTCGATTTCTTCAGCGCGCATCAAGGCCGCATCCTCATTCAGCGTGATAAAGGCCTTGACGTCTGAATCGGTTGCCTTGATGCGATCAAAGGCAGCCTGCGTCAATTCCTTGGCACTGACCTTTTTGGCCTGCAAGTCTGCATGCAGCTGAGTCAAGTCGGTATCATTGAACTTCATTATTCGCCGTCCTCACTTTCATCATCCATGATTGCTGGCACCTTAATCAAGCCGCCTTCCGTGTCTGGAGCATTCTTAAGCAGGGCTTCTCGCTCGTTGCTTTTGACTGCAACGTCTTCGCGCATCACGTTGACACGATCCGTTGGCGAGTACATTGGGTCTACGCCATCGGTATTCTGCTCTTGCAGTTCCTCAAACATGTCGATGATGCTGCCCAGTTGTGGGGTAAACTTGGCGAGTTCGGCATCATTGAATTCCAGTTTGGCCAATTCGGCAACGTGCTTAACCTGCTGCTGATCGATCTGACTAGCCATTCTTTCTCCTCTTTTCCTTTAATTAGGTATTACATACGTTCATCTATTTTATCACACAAAACCCGTCGTTTTTAGCAAAAACGCCACCGCAAGCGCGATGACGTTCAATTTTTTATTAATACGACTCAAATACGTGCGTTCGGAAAGTATCGGATCCCGAATCACGGTAGACAACCGCCTGCATCTCTGAAGACGATTGAATCTTAATGTCGATTGGAATTCCATTTGGCAGATACTTCTTGGCCGCGCGTGCAATATATTGCGTAAAGCTTTGCACCTCAGACTGACTGTAGAACTGCGTCGTCACGGTGATGTGCATCCCTGACAGCGTACCGTTCTTGTATTGAGCCTGAGCCGTAACTCCACTAAGGTTCGGGAAGAAGCTTTGAATCTGACTCTTGAAGTTGGTAAAGCTGGTATTGTCGGTTTCGTTATCGCTGTTGGTTGAAGTAGCGTCACTGGCCTTTGGCAATACCTTGGTTGAGTAGTTCAGCTTCTTCCAGCTGCCGATCGTGCTGCCGCTGCTCTTGGAGTAAGCAAAGAAGCTGCCCCCAACCAGGCTGTCGTTTGGTGCCTGTTTGTACAGAGCAATCACGATTGGAATATCTTTCAGCGCGGACTTTTTGCGCAGCCGCTTGAGAATCTTTTGGGCTGCGATCTTGCCTTGACGCTGAATTTCAGCATCCGAAAGCTTCTTTTGGTAGGTTGGACCATCCGTTGTCTTTTGGTAGTAGTAGACTGAATTAATCCCGATCCCAATCGTCATTCCCTTTAAGGTCAGAGAATTGCCGTTTTGTACCATGAAGTCCTGTTCTTCAATCTGCTGAATGTATTCAGGATTTGGATTGCTTTTCTTGCCTTGTGCGGCATTCAAGCCGGTTGGATTGCTTTTGGTTTTGCGGCCCAGCCAGTTTTCAATCGTATCGGTACTCAGATACTGACCTTCTTGGAAGATATAGTTCTTGGTCGAGAAAACCTTTTTGGAGACTTCCGTCAGGCCGGTTTCAAAACTCTTCAGATTATAACTGTTGTCATTTTGATTAATATTGACCCCGCGCGCCTTGCTGACCTTGTAGTGACCATTTTGAATGACCCCTTGGTACTGACCACTGGAGGTTCCTGTCGTCGTAATCTTGCTGGATGACGAAGAAGATTTCTTACCAATGCTGCATGATGCCAACAGCACCGTACTCAGCAGCACGACTGTCGTCAACGTCAGCTTTTTTAGCTTCTGTAGTTTCACTTTAGTCCTCCTTCATCGCTTGAGCAAACCGACTCTCATTCCAAACCTCAATTCCCAGATCCTGGGCCTTGGTGAGTTTAGAGCCAGCCTTTTCTCCGGCGATGACCAAATCTGTTTTTTTAGACACGCTGCCAGTTACGCTGGCACCGCGTTCTTCCAGCCATTGTTTGGCCTGATCGCGCGTCATCTCATTGAGCTTGCCAGTCAAAACCACGCGCTTATTTTGCCATTCCTTAGCGGCTGCGCTGTTTTGATCAATCGGTGCCGGACCATGATATGCCATGTTGACACCAGCAGTTTCCAGTTCTTTGATCAATTCTTGGACTTGATCATTGGCAAAGTAGTTCTTTAGGCTGTCAGCAATCGTTGGTCCAATCGTATTGATTTGAGCAATTGACTCCTCATCAGCAGCCATCAAAGCCGCCATTGAACCAAAATGCTGTGCCAGAATCCGGGCTGCCTTGGCTCCGACATGACGAATGCCCAGGCCAAACAAAAGACGCTCAACAGAATTATTGCGACTGTTGTCAATCGATGTCAATAGGTTGGATGCTGATTTAGGTCCAAATTTATCTAATGTTAATAATTGATCGTAAGTCAGACGATACAAATCGGCAACATCATGAACCAAATGACGATCCCAGAGCTGCTCAATCACTCTTGGTCCTAAATGATCAATGTTCATGGCATTGCGCGAGGCAAAGTGAACCAGCCCCTCTTTAACCTGGGCCGGACACATTGGATTGATGCAGCGCAGTGCTACCTCATCATCCAAATGTACCAGCTTGGCCTGGCAAACCGGACAATTCTGAGGAATTTCATAAGGCTTGCTGTCAGTAGGGCGCTTATCCAAGATCACGCGTGAAATCTCGGGAATAATGTCGCCGGCCTTGTGCAGCAATACCGTGTCACCTAGGCGAATATCCTTGTCTTTTAGATAGTCAGGATTATGCAGCGAAGCTCGGCTAACCGTGGTCCCGGCCAATTGAACCGGATCCATGACCGCAGTCGGCGTAACATTGCCGGTTCGACCAACCGTCCACTCGATGTCTCTGACTACGGTTGCCTGCTCTTCAGGTGGAAACTTGTAGGCAATTTCCCAGCGTGGGACCTTGACCGTCGCCCCCAAGGCTGCTTCAACGTCCAATGCATTAACCTTTTCTACGATGCCGTCGATCCCATATGGCAAATCATCACGCTTGGTCGTGTATTCATCAATATAGGCTTTGATTTCTGCTTCATTATGCACGACGCGATTGAATTCATTGACATGAAATCCTAACTGCCGCATTTTGTCCAAAGCCTGGTCCTGAGTCTTAACGCCCAGCTTTTCATATTCTGGAATGTAATACATAAAAGTATCCAATTCTCGTTTAGCCGTGACTTTGGCATCCAGCTGCCGCAAACTGCCGGCCGCCGCGTTTCTTGGGTTGGCAAACGTTGGCAGGCCATTGGCTTCGCGTTCTTCATTTAATTTGGCAAACGCGGCTTTAGGCATGAAGCACTCACCGCGAAATTCCAATGACAGTGGCTCGGCAAGTTTTTGGGGAATCGACTTGATGGTCTTGACGTTTTCAGTGACGTCCTCGCCAATCGTACCGTTACCCCGCGTTGATCCTTGAATCAAGCGACCATTTTCATAGACCAGCGACAACGAGAGGCCATCAATCTTTAATTCCAGATTATATTCAACATCACCGGTAAAATTAGGATTGTCTTGTTGGCGAGCATTAAAGTCCATCAGCTCTTCAACCGAAAAAACATCCCCCATCGAAAGCATTGGAATATCATGTTCAACTTTGGTCAGATTCATTTCCGTTTCGCCACCGACTCTTTGGGTGGGTGAATCTGGCGTTACCAGTTCAGGGAAGCGTTGCTCAATCTCGACCAGGCGCTGATACTCACGGTCATACACATAGTCTTCAACGCTGGGAGCATCTTGCTCGTAGTATTCTTTTCCCCACTTGATCAAGCGCTCTTTTAGCGGACCAATCTCTTTGGTAGCTTCTTCTTGGGTCAGATTATTAACCGATTTTTGTTCTGTCATCACAGGCCTCGCTTTTAATTAACCTTGGTGATTGGGGCAAACTGGGCCAACAGCCGTTTGACGCCCTCATTTGGAAAGGCAATGTCCAATTCCATATCGTTACCTGAACCATTGACGGAAACGACCATGCCTTGCCCCCACTTCTTATGCTGAACCTTATCGCCGACTTTCCAGGACTGCTTATCAGCACCAGTTCCCGTGCTCTCCTGCTTAGCCGAGTGGGTCAGACCATGAGCACGTCTTTGTGAAGCAAACGTGGTGGCCTGAGAGGCAGCTTTGGCAAATGGCGTATTCATTGCCTTGGCCTTACCGGAGCCGTCCGCATTTTCAAATTTGATTAGATCGTCATTAATCTCATCGACGAATTGGGAAGGCTGATTGCGCTGAACGCGGCCATAGAGCATCCGTGAATAGGCATTAGTCAGATACAGTTTGCGCTTGGCCCGCGTGATACCGACATAGGCTAGCCGTCGCTCTTCTTCCAGTTCCTTTTCATTACTCAAGGAGCGATAAAGCGGGAAGATTCCTTCTTCCATCCCAACCAAAAAGATCACCGGAAATTCCAGACCCTTGGCAGCATGCAGGGTCATCAAGGTTACCTTAGGCGCTTCTTCATCAACGTCATCCTGATCGGAAACCAGTGCCAGATCAGACAGGAAGTTCATGAGTTTTTGTCGATTGTCAACGTCATCTTCAGCATGCTTTTGATCGTATTCTTGGGTTACCGATTTGAACTCTTCAAGGTTTTCCTGACGTGACTGCGCCTGCAGATCGTTTTCGGCTTGCAGCATCTGGAGATAACCGCTCTTGGTCAAAATCTCATCAGTCAGCTCAGTGATGGTCAGATAGTCGGCCTCTTTGGTCAGATCAGCCATCAAGCGACCAAAGTCTTCAATCTTAGCTCGAATTCGTGCACTGATTGCATTAGCCAGCGTAACGTTTTGAGCTGCTTCCAAAAGCGACCAGCCGTTTTCATTGGCAAACTGCCGCAGCTTGTCGACACTGCCCGGGCCGATGCCGCGTTTTGGCGTATTAACGACACGTTCAAAGCTCATCGCATCTCGTGGATTGACGATCAAAGTAAGATAGGCCAGAATATCACGAATCTCCTTGCGATCATAGAATTTATGGCCACCGACCATCGTATATGGTACGGTCGACTTCATAAACGTTTCTTCGATCATCCGTGACTGCGCATTGGTTCGATACAAAACGGCAAAGTCATTATAATGATAGCCATGTTCGCGCATCTCGGCCTGGATCTTGCTGACAACAAACTGTGACTCATCATGCTCGTTTTGTGCTCGGTAATAAGAAATCTTTTCACCAGTACCGTTTTCGGTCCACAGGTTCTTTTCTTTACGCACAAGGTTATTGGCGATTACTTCGTTAGCCGCCTTTAAAATTGTCTGTGTCGAGCGGTAATTTTGCTCCAGCATGACTGTATGTGCTTCTGGATAGTCACGCTCAAAATTAAGAATATTGTTCATATTGGCGCCTCGCCAGCCATAGATTGACTGATCAGCATCGCCAACCACACAGAGATTCTTATATTTAGCAGCTAAAAGCGTGACCAGCTGATACTGAGCATCGTTGGTATCTTGATACTCATCAACGTGAATGTAGTGGAACTTGTTTTGGTAGTATTCCAGAGTCTCCGAATCTTTTTTAAACAGCTCGATGGTCTTCATGATCAGATCGTCAAAGTCTAAGGCCTGGCTGTTTTCAAGCTCTTTTTGATAAAGCACGTAAGCCTTGGCGACGATCTGATTGAGCGGATTATTGGCATGACTGTTGAGCTCAGCATAGTCTTCGGCCGTCTGCATTGCATTTTTAGCATTTGAGATGGCACTTAAAATCGCCCGTGGATCATACTTTTTGGTGTCCACGTTCAATTCGTTGCAGATGCGCTTCATCAAAGTACGCTGCTCACTGGTATCGGCAATCGTAAAGGCTCGGTTGTAACCCAGCTTGTCGATGTCACGACGCAGAATACGGACACACAGCGCGTGGAAAGTTGATACCCAAATGTCGCGAGCACTTTCTCCCAACAATTTACCGACCCGCTCTTGCATTTCACGTGCGGCTTTGTTGGTAAAGGTAATGGCTAGAATATTCCAAGGGTTGACCCCCTGTTCTTCAATCAAGTACGCCACTCGATGCGTCAGCACCCGAGTTTTACCCGAACCAGCCCCAGCCATGACCAAAAGCGGCCCTTCCGTAGTCAAGACGGCCTCTGCCTGCTTATCATTCATTCCTTGCAGTAATTGACTTGTCACGCCTTATTTCCATCCTCTCTTAAAATTATCGCGGACTCCATTATAGCAAATTTCGTTTGGTAAATAAAAAACGAGCAACGACCACTCGACGCTGCTCGCAGAAAATCTATTGCTGATCAGACGTTAGATCCGCATTAACCGGCTGCTTATTTTTCCAGACCTCGGTATCTTCAATCTGATGCTGCAGCTCTTCCAGACTTGGCTTGCCAACCACCCAGACAAATCCGGCTATGGCTTGAGGATCATCTTTTACCTCACTGAAGAACTGGTAATGCCAATTGGCTTTTAACAGCCATTGTCGCTGTAGTGCAGGACGCTGAGCAACCCGCGCCAACATCATGACTGCCGGCTGCAGCATCTGGACATCAAACAAAGGCATACCCGCAATTGCCCGCAAAAGCTGCTCAGATTGCGAAACATTGGCGCCATAATCAAAGGCGTTGCCATAAATCGACAAACCCGGCTCAATGCCATGCACGTACAGATTACCGGTTGCCGTAACATAGAAATCAACTCTAAAGACGCCACGATACTGGAGATTTTCGGCCACACTGGTAACGATGCGTTCCATTTCCTGGGAAATGTCAGCATTCAGATTGGCTGGGGCCTTAACACCCATTAATTTTTCATCAGCGTTGAGCATCAATTCAACCGCAGGAAATACTTGAGTGTCTTGACCATTAGTGGCTGCCAGCATTGTGTATTCAGCCGTGTGATCAATCCATGATTCCAAAAGATAGGTTCCGGCATTGATAAAGTCAGCTGCCCGCGTAATATCGGACTGCTTGGTGATTTTCATTGAATGCTCGCCAATGCCGCGCTGGATCGGCTTTAAAATCGCTGGATAGCCAATTGAATCAATTGCTTGATAGACATCATCCAGACTGATTACCGTAACGTATGGTGCCACATTAACATTGATCTGATCCAAGAAGGCCCGCTCCATCAAACGATCCTGGACGATTTCTAAAGCGTTGATCCCTTGTGGCAGATAAACACTGCGACTCAGATAGCGCAGCACGCTAGAGTCGATCAAGTCGTTGGCATAGATGACAGCATCACAAGTCTGAGCAAACATTGTCAGCTTTTCTTGATTATTGTAGGCCCCACTGATAGTAAAATCTGCCTGTTTGGTCAAACTTGGCTTTGAACGATCGACATAGACGCCAACATTGAAGCCAGCCCGCTTGGCAGCAGTAATCAGGGTGCTGCCGTTGCGGTTCAAGCCGATAATGCCCAGCGTTGATCCTGGATATAAAGTATTTGTACTGCTCATCAGCCCACCCCCATTAGTATTTAATCTTCAAATTCAGCCTTGCCATTGGCCAACGAGCTGACCTTGGCCAATGATTCGATTCTAAGGCCCTGTTCACGAAGCTTTTGGCCACCCGGCTGGAAGGTCTTTTCAATCACGATTCCGGCACCAGCAACATCAACACCGGCTGCTTGTGCAATCTGCAGCATGCCTTCCAGTGCCTGACCATTTGCTAAAAAGTCGTCAATCAACAAAACCTTGTCATCAGGACTGACGTATTTTTTAGAGATTGAAATCTGATTGGTAGTCTGCTTGGTGTAAGAATAAACGCTAGCCGTGTACAGGTCGTCTTTTAAGGTCAGACTCTTATGTTTGCGCGCAAAAATCACCGGTACGTTCATTGCCAGCCCCGTCATAACGGCTGGGGCGATGCCTGATGACTCTACCGTCCAGATCTTGGTGATACCTGCATCGGCAAAAAGCTTGGCAAATTCTTCACCCATGTGCTTCATCAGAACCGGGTCAACTTGATGATTCAAGAAAGCATCCACCTTTAAGACGTTACCGGGCAGAACCGTACCATATTCCTCAATTTTTTCCTGAAGTTCTTTCATGAGATTCTCCTTAACAGCTTATTTATCATAATTGTACAACTTGTAGGTCTGAATTACTGAGATTAATTTCTGTGCATAATCCGGATCTGTTGCATAATGAGCTTCTTGGAGCGCCTTGGCTGCCTCTTTGTAGTCTGTGGCCTGGGTAACTGCCTGATAGTTTTGACTGTTGTAGTCCGTTCCGTTGATCATCAGCTTGGTATGATCCTTAATTGACTCGCTCCAGCTGGAATAGACCTTAAAGCGTCCCTTAGTGGTAATCCACTTGCCATTGACATATTCCTTAGTCGTCAAAACCTGTGAGTCCTTGCCCGTTCCTTTAATGCCAAACAGATTATGATACTTGGCTGCCAGCTTGCTGCTGCCCCAGTCTGACTCAAGAATGGCCTGGGCAATCGTAATCGATGCCGGAACGTTGTATTTCTTTTGCATAGCCTGGGCTTCGGGTGCAACCTGCTTGATAAAGAGACGCTTGGCATTTTGCTGTTGCTCAATGATTTGCTGTTGCTGATAACGTTGGTAGAAATGATGGCCGACATAGACGCCCAAAAAGACGACCATGATCGTTAGAATACCAATCAGCCAGCGATGCTGATAAAGCTTTTTGGAGTGCCGAGTCTTAGCGCGGCGTTTCTTTGCCACAGATGATTCCCCCTATTTTTATCTCGTATTTTTAAAGTTCTATTCTGCATTTTACCAGACTAAAATCATTAAAAAAACCGCGAAACGATAAATTTGCAAAAATATAAAAAAAGCACCAGCTGGATGCTGATGCTTGATTTTTTGGATCGCAAATGATTAGTTAACCGCCTGCAATCGCACCAAATCTCAAAAGTGTTGATATTAAGCCACGAAGGCAAAATATTAACGCTTGGAGAATTGTGAAGCCTTACGAGCCTTCTTCAGACCTGGCTTCTTCCGTTCCTTCATCCGAGGGTCACGAGTCAACAGACCGGCCTTCTTCAGAGCATCCCGGAAATCTGGGTCGACGCTCAGCAGGGCACGAGCAATCCCGTGACGAACTGCGCCGGCTTGACCAGAGAAGCCACCACCGCAAACGTTGACCAGAACGTCGTATTGACCTTCCGTCTTCGTTGCAGCAAATGGTTGGTTGACGATAGCACGCAGGTTGGCAAACGGAATGTATTCTTCGATTGCCTTGCCGTTCATCGTAATGTTACCAGAACCTGGTACCAGACGAACCCGTGCGGTAGCATCCTTGCGGCGACCAGTACCACTGTATTGAACTTGTTGAGCCAATTCCGTTCCCTCCTTAGATTAAGTTCGTGATGTCAAGCACTTCTGGTTGTTGAGCAACGTGCTTGTGATCTTCACCAGCATAAACATGCAGCTTCATGCCCATCTTGCGACCAAGAGGGGTGTGTGGCAGCATGCCCTTGATGGAATCTTCCACCAGCTTTTCTGGTTCGTTGGCGCGACGTTCGCCCGCCGTCTTTTGCTTCAGACCACCAGGGTAGTCAGAGTGACGGTAGTAGATCTTGTCAGCGGCCTTCTTACCAGTCAACTTAACTTCGGCAGCGTTGATAACGATGACATTGTCACCAGTGTCAACGTGTGGGGTGTAGGTTGGCTTGTTCTTGCCCTTCAGAACAGAGGCAACAACGGATGCCAGACGACCCAGGGAGATACCCTTGGCGTCGACAATGTACCATTTGCGGTCAACTTCACCAGGTTTTGCCATGTATGTCGTTCTCACGATTAAGTCCTCCAATTTTTGTCTTTCTTTTACAAATAATTGTGTACCGAGTAATTAGATGGAAAAGAAATACCACTCGTTATTTTACTTGATAGATGCAGATTCGTCAATGGTTTTGTTGGCTTGATCACCATAATCAACACTGACCAGATAAAGACCACTGGCTGGTGCCGTCATGCGTGCTTGATTGCGATCCTTAGCAGCCAGCACGCGCGGCACATCGTCAACTGGCCGCTGATTGCTGCCGATCTCTAATAAAAAGGCCACCATAATGCGAACCTGATTATATAAAAAGCCATTGCCGACAAAATCAAAAATGATTTCATTATTGGCCTCGTCACGATGCACATCAGCCTGATAGATCGTTCTGACGTTACTCAGCGCTTGACTGCCAGATGCGACGAAGCTGGTAAAGTCATGTTCCCCCACTAGATCCTGAGCTGCCTGCTGCATTTTGGCCACATCTACTGGATACTTAAAATGCGCGGTATAGTTACGCTTAAATGGATTAACGAAATCACTTTGATCAACGCGGTAACGGTAGTGCTTGGAATGGGCATTAAAGCGCGCGTGAAAGTCAGGGCTGACCAGTTCGGCTTTTTTGACAATGATATCCAAGGGTAAAAGGCTATTTAATGCTTTACGCATCGAATCATTGCCCAATTTATATGGACAATCAAAGTGTGCAACCTGATTGAGCGCATGCACTCCTGCATCCGTCCGTCCAGAACCGATAACCGATAGCGGCGGGTTGGGATTCTTGGCAATCTTATTGACGGCATTTTTCAAGGTCTGCTCAACCGTCCGCTTATTTGGCTGAATCTGAAAGCCTGAAAAATTGGTGCCATCATAGGCAAAAGTTATTTTGTAGCGATACACTTTATCGTTTTCCTTTCAATCAAAACATCATTCATACTGGCAAAAAACGTGTGACCAGCAGAATCAAAGTCGCAACGGCTAAGCTAACCATGGCTGTCGTGTCGTTATGGTGCCAGTGCAAGACACGATACTTGGTTCGCGGTGCATCCGGATCATAACCACGTGCCTCCATCGCCGTTGCCAACTCCTCAGCACGCTTAAATGAGCCCACAAACAGGGGAATCAAAAGCGGTTCTAAGCGCTTGGCTCGCTCAATCAAACTGCCCTCATCAAAATTAACGCCCCGTGATCTCTGCGCATTCATTACCTTGGTCGTTTCATCCATAATCGTCGGAATAAAACGCAGTACAATCATCAGCATGACCGCAATTTGATTAACCGGTACGTGTAAATAGCGTAGCGGATTCATAAAGGCCTCCATGGCTGCTGCCAGCTGCAGCGTTGGCGTAGTGGCCGTTAATACGGTTGAGATGGTGATGATCAAAATGAACCGCGCCAAGATAATGGCCGATTGATAAAAGCCACCACTGGTAATTGCCAGCCAGCCCCATTGCCAATAGACGTGCCCACCACTGCTAAACAGCAGCTGGATCGCCACGGTAAACAAGATGATCCAAAATAGTGGTTTGATGCCACGCCAATACAGCTTTAATGGCAGCCGACTCAATGCAATCAGCATCCCTAATACGACAAAAAGCCAAAGATATCCCAGCCAATTATTGGCCAAAAAGACGATCACGACGTACCAAAAACAGCTAAACAGCTTAACGCGCGGATCCAGTTGATGCAGCCAGGAGCTTCCTGGCACGTAGGCACCTAGTATTACCTTGGCATTACCCATTTGCTCGTCCTCCTTGCTTAAGATGGTCAGCAAGTTGATCAGCCAGCTGCTCAATGGTCAACGGTACCTCATCGGTCAATTTTAGGCCATGTACTACCAGCTGATTGGCAAAATCAACGCTTGCTGGCGGCAAAATCCCAGCCTCTTTAAGCAGATCCGGCTTGCCGAACAATTCATGCGGTGTCATAAATGCTGTCCGCTGACCTTGCTTCATAACCAAAACGTGATCTGCATAGCGAGCAGCCTGTTCCATTTGATGCGTAATCATCAAAATCGTAGTACCCTTTTGATGCAATTGATTGACTAAGTTCAAAAGATCCTCACTTGCCTGGGGATCCAGTCCAGCAGTCGGTTCATCTAAAATTAAAACACGCGGGTGCATGGCTAAGACGCCAGCAATCGCGACCCGCCGCATTTGGCCGCCAGAAAGCTCAAATGGCGAGCGATCATTAATATCTTCCGGCAGCTTTAATGATCGCAAAGCCGTCAATGCCTGCTCTTTAGCCTGCTCTAGTGAGACACCCATATTAAGTGGTCCAAACATCACGTCTTTTAAAACCGTCTCAGCAAACAGCTGACTTTCTGGAAACTGAAAAACATAGCCAACTCCTTTGCGCAGCTTAGCTAATGTCTTTTTGTCAGCATGACTGTCGATAGTAACCTCACCAACACGCAAGCTGCCATGAGTCGGTACCAGCAGCCCATCCAACATAGCCATCAAAGTTGACTTGCCACTACCGGTATGACCAACGATAGCCGTAAAGCTGCCCGACTCAAGCTTAAGTGAAAAATCTTTGACTGCCAACGTGGCCATGGGCGTGTCTGCTTGGTAAGCATAGTTGACGTTTAAGAATTCAATTGCTGACATAGCCACTCCACCATCCGTTCTGAATCTAGATATTGTGTTGGAACGCTGATCCCCCGCTCCTTTAGCTGCAGCTGCAAACGTTGGGCAAATGGCAGCGCCAGATGCATTTGGGCCAGTTTAGCTGGTTCTTTGAGTAATTCAGCCGTTGCTCCTTGCATGGCGACCTTGCCATGATCCAGCACCACTGCATAATCACTCATCGAAAGCTCAACCGGATCATGCGTAATTGAGATGACGGTCATATCGTGCTGAATGATCAACTGTTTTAAAAGCGTCAGCAGCTCATGACGTCCCTTAGGATCCAGCATACTGGTTGCCTCGTCTAAGATGATCACACGCGGACCAATTGCTAAAATACCGGCCAGGGCCACCCGTTGTTTTTGCCCTCCTGAAAGCAGTGAAGGTTCACTGTCAGCAAAATCTTGCATGCCGACTGCCTTTAAAGCCTCATCAATTCGCTGCTGCATCTGATCATGCGGTACTTGATGATTTTCCAGACCAAAGGCAACATCATCGGCAACCGTGGTTCCTACAAACTGATTGTCAGGATTTTGAAACACCAAACCAATCTGTTGACGCAACTGCTGCAAATGTGCCTCGTCAACTGGCAGATCATCAATTGTGATTGTGCCGCTGCTTGGTATCAAAAGCCCGTCAATCAATCGGGCCAAGGTACTCTTGCCACTACCGTTATGACCAATTACCGCAGTCCATTTTTTCATCGGCAGCTGCATGGATACATCATCTAGTGCCGGTTGTGCATGATCGGGGTATTTAAACGAAAGGTGTTGAATATCAATCAATCACGTCACCCATTTCTTTTTAAACTTATCCTATTATTTTAACAGTGGAGCGGAAAAAATAAAGATATGGCAGATTGCAAGAAATAACTTGAACAAATTTAATGACGCAGATTAAGCAAAAAGATCTCAATTGGAGTTCGCCAGTTCAAACATTTGAGAGGCCGTGAATTCAGATACCAGTTAATCTGAATCAATTCATCATCACTAATCTCTTCAATTGGCTGACCCTTAGGAATAAATCGCCGTAACACTCGATTACGATTCTCATTACTACCACGTTCATGCGGAGAATAAGCATGTGCAAAGTACAACGGCACGCCGGTATTTTTCTCAATTGATTGGTAGTTGGCGAACTCTTTCCCGTGATCAACCGTCAGTGTCTTGAGATTAGTTCCTAATTGATTAGCTAACTCAAGGATAGCCTTAGTCATTGAAGTGCTATCTCGTCCATCAAGCCGTTTAACGATAGTAAGGCGACTCTTGCGTTCGACAAACGTGGCTACTGCTTGACCTTTGCGCTTGCCAGATAAAACTGTATCAACTTCAAAATGGCCTGCAATATTACGATCAGAAGCTTCAGCTGGACGATCTTCAATCGAACGACCATGACTGAAAGTCCCACGGGTTTCTTTAGCCCGCTTACGACGAATACCATGGTCAGGTAAATCAGTCATCCGAATATCTAGAAGTCCTTGATCGACCCAGTTATAGATAGTCTTGTAGGCGATCCTAACCACATGGGCTACTTGTTCAATTGACCATTTCTGAATCTTGATCTTGTCTTCGATTAGTCGTTTGAGGTTAACCGTTAATGAGCATTTCCGGCCACGATAACTAAGTTTAGTTTCGTGGTCGGCTTGCGCACTAGTCGCATGGTATTCACCCTTTAACCGGTGAATTTCATTAAAGATAGTAGTCTTACTAAAGCCCAGGTAATCAGCGATATATCGAAGAGATCGCTTTTCATGACGAAGCGTTTCGATGACAATGCGGTCTTCAAATGATAAAATAGTGGTGCCCATAAAGGTCCTTCTTTCTAATGGAATGTTGTGACGACACCATTAAAGACCTTTATGGGTTTTTCTGTCCACTAAAATGTTCAACTTAAATTTTACAATCTGCCATATACAAAAAAATCACTTACAACTGGGGTGCACGAAAGACTTTACGTCCCCGCATTCGAGCTAGACTAGGAATAACGATTCCACCATCGTAGCGCTCTATACCACCAGCTGTAGTGATTCTTTATTACGTATTGAATTGACGAAAATGATTAGTCGACAAATTCCAGAACAACCATTTGTGCGCCGTCACCACGACGAGGCATGGTCTTCAGAATCCGCGTGTAACCACCTTTACGGTCGGCAAACTTTGGTGCCAGCTCTTCAAACAGGTATTGCAGAGCTGATTGTACGCGAACGTTGTCGCCGTCTTCCTTAACGTCAGCAACGACATTGCGCAGGAAAGCGGCTGCTTGACGACGAGAAGCCAAGTCGCCACGCTTTGCCAGCGTAATCATCTTGTCAGCAGTCTTGCGAACTTCCTTAGCGCGAGCTTCGGTAGTCTTGATGCTGCCGTTGACGATCAGGTCAGTGGTCAAATCACGTAATAAAGCCTTACGTTGTGAACTAGTACGTCCTAATTTACGGTAACTCATGAAGTGGTTCCCTCCTTTTAATTGTTTTAATTAGTCTTCTTGGCGGAAGCCTACGCCCAAGTCGGCCAGCTTCAGCTTGATTTCTTCTAAGGACTTTTGACCCAGGTTGCGAACCTTCATCATATCAGCTTCAGTCCGCTCAGTCAGGTCCTTAACAGTTTGAATATCAGCACGCTTCAAGCAGTTGTAAGAACGAACCGACAGATCCAGTTCTTCAATCGTCTTGTCGAGTACCTTTTCTTGGTGAGTTTCTTCGCGTTCAACCATCACTTTGGCATCTTTTGCTTCTTCAGTCAGGTTGACAAACATCTCCAAGTGTTCAGTCAAGATCTTGGCAGCAAGACTAATGGCAGCCGTTGGGGTCAATGAACCATCCGTCCAGACATCCAACGTCAACTTGTCAAAGTCGTTGCTTTGGCCGACCCGCGTGTTTTCTACGGTGTAGTTGACCCGTTCGATAGGGGTGTAGATGGAGTCAATTGGCAAAGTCCCAATTTCAAGACCGCTCAAACGCAGCTTGTTTTGATCGGCTGGTACATAGCCACGACCCTTATCAGCCGTCATCATGATGTGCAGTTCAGCTCCATCAGCGACCGTTGCAATATGCAAGTCAGGGTTCAAGATCGTAACGTCGCCATCACCTTGGATGTCACCGGCAGTTACTTCTGCAGGACCCTTGACATCCAATTCCAAATCCTTGGCATCTTCATCTTCAATCTTCAAAGAAACCTTCTTGAGATTCAAGATGATCTGCGTAACGTCTTCTGTAACGCCTTGAACGGTACTGAACTCATGAAGCACACCGTCGATTTGGATACTGGTAATTGCGGCACCTGGCAGAGAAGCCATCATTACACGACGAAGAGAATTCCCCAGAGTGGTCCCGTAGCCACGCTCCAGTGGTTCGACAACAAACTTACCGTAGTTGTCAGTTTCTTCGACTTTGTGAATGTTTGGTTTTTCAAATTCGATCATTCTACTCTGTTTCCCCTTTCAAAACGTGGTCCGTAGATTGTTTAAAAGCACCTGGCCAATGATAATTTCGCCGTTGATGCGATTAGACACGACGACGCTTTGGAGGACGAGAACCATTGTGTGGCACTGGAGTTACGTCCCGGATGGCAGTAACTTCAAGACCAGTTGCTTGCAGAGCACGGATAGCTGATTCACGACCCGAACCAGGGCCCTTAACTTCAACTTCAACCGTCTTCATACCGTGTTCCATTGCTTGCTTGGCAGCAGCTTCAGAAGCCATTTGAGCGGCAAATGGAGTAGACTTACGAGAGCCTTTGAAGCCCAGCACACCGGCTGAGGACCAAGCAACGGCATTGCCTTGCACATCAGTGATCATGATCAACGTGTTGTTGAAAGTTGAGTGAATGTGTGCAACACCAGTTTCAACATTCTTTTTTGCACGACGCTTGCGTGAACCTTTTTTGGTTGCCATAAAACTAACTAACCTCCTTTATAGTATTGATTACTTCTTCTTGTTGGCGATAGCGACAGCCTTGCCCTTGCGAGTCCGTGCGTTGTTCTTAGTGTGTTGACCACGAACTGGCAGACCACGACGGTGACGCATGCCACGGTAAGAGCCGATTTCTTGCAGACGCTTGATGTTCAGGGAAACTTCACGACGAAGGTCACCTTCAACCTTAAGTTGGTCTACTTGACCACGGATCTTTTCTTCTTGTTCTGGCGTCAGGTCCTTGACACGAATGTCTTCAGAAACACCGGCAGCAGCCAGAACCTTCTTAGCAGTCGTGTTACCAATACCATAAATGTAAGTTAAGCCGATTACGATTCGCTTGTCACGAGGTAAGTCGACACCTGCGATACGAGCCATTGAGTTACACCTCCAATTCTAAAATATAATTACTTGCCTTGGCGTTGCTTGTGCTTTGGGTTAGGGCAAATTACCATAACCCGACCATTACGCTTGACGATCTTGCACTTTTCGCACATCCGCTTTACTGATGGTCGTACTTTCATTGTAAATAATCCTCCTAAAAATGATTTTAGACTAAAGACTTATTTGAAGCGGAAAGTAATCCGGCCTTTGGTCAGATCATATGGAGACATTTCAACCTTGACGCGGTCACCAGGCAGAATCTTGATGTAGTGCATCCGGATTTTGCCAGAAACGTGTGCCAGGATCTCAACCCCATTTTCCAATTCAACTTTAAACATTGCGTTAGGCAGGGTTTCGGTAACCTTACCTTCGACTTCGATAACATCGGCCTTTGCCACTGAACGGTTCCTCCTTGCCGGTAAAATTACGTAAAAACGGTGGAAAGCGGCGTACACCTTCCACTGCAAGCTAGATAAACCTTGCGTAGTATACCACAGAGCAGGCGATTACGCAAGGATTCAACTAACAATGAGTCTTAAAGGCTAGTCAGAACTTCCTTAACGGCTTGATAAACCTTATCGATGTCTTGTTCGCCATCGATCTCATGGAGAATCCCCATTTGCTTGTAAAAGTCGATCAGTGGCGTGTTCAGTTTAATGTTGACGTCTAACCGGTTCTTAACGGTTGCGGGCTTATCATCATCACGTTGGTAGAAGTCGTGGGAACCACAGACATCGCAAGTACCTTCAACCTTTGGTGGGTTGGAAAGCGTGTTGTAGGTTGTGCCACACTTCCGGCAGATGATCCGGCTACTCAGACGCTTAACCAGCCCTTCAGGGTTAACATCAATGTCGATTACAGCATCCAGCTTACGGCCATCATCAGCCAACATTTTGTTGAGGGCTTCGGCTTGCGCCAGATTGCGAGGAAAACCATCCAACATGAAACCGTGCTTGGTGTCATCTTGAGCCAAACGTTCCTTCACAATGCCGTTCGTAACTTCGTCAGGAACTAATTCGCCTTTATCGATATATTTCTTGGCTTCCAGACCCATTGGCGTTTCGTTCTTGATTGCTGCCCGGAAGATATCCCCAGTTGAGATGTGTGGGATATCAAAGTCCTTGACGATTTCTTGGGCTTGTGTACCTTTACCGGCACCAGGCAGACCCATTAAAACGAGGTTCATCGTACTCATTTGCCAATTCCTCCTATATTTATTCGCGGATAAATCCAATATACTCACGTTTCATCGTTAAACTGCGCATCTGCCGCACAACGTCCAGAGCAATCTGAACGACGATCAACAAACTGGTACCGCCTAAGCCAATTGATTGACTCAGGTTCCAGATGTTGCTTGCCAGCAGTGGGATCAATGAGATCAATCCCAAGAATAACGATCCAACCGTTGACAAACGCATCAACAGTCCTGATACAAAGTCCTGTGTGCCTTTGCCTGGCCAAACGCCAGAGATGTAGCTGCCTTGCTTTTGCAAGTTTTCCGCGAGTTTTTCTGGATTAACTTGAACAAAGGCGTAGAAAAAGGTAAATACAACAATCAAAAATACATACAGCGCAATGCCTGGACCAGACTGCATATTAAAAATCGTTGTCATAACCTGATACCAGGTATCTTGACTATGATTTTGCTGAAAGGCCATTAAGATCGTTTGCGGCGTTGAGATAAACGAGCCGGCAAAGATCACTGGAATCACCCCAGAAACGTTGATCTTCAATGGAAGATAACTATTCGACGGCGAAGTAGTTGTTCGCCGCGTGTATTGAATCGGCAAACGCCGTTCAGCCTGCTGGAACCAGGTAACGAACGTCACAATTGCCAGAATCGCTACAACCACTAGGGCAATAAAGCCAATTCCCATCCAGAGGTTTGCGCCGGATTCACCAGCGATTTGATCATTCCATAACTGTTTGATCCCGTTTGGCATTTCAGCGATGATCCCAGCAAAGATCAGCATTGAGACACCGTTACCAAGACCACGTTCGGTAATCATGTCCCCTAGCCAAGTAGCAAACATAGTACCTGCAGTTAAGATCAGACCAATCGTGATGTAGGTTTCCACCCCCGGATTGTTAACCAGTTTAACAGTGCTTAATGCATTGAAGCCCGCGGTAATCCCAATCGACTGGATAAATCCAAGCACGATTGTAAGCCACCGCGTAGCCTGATTAAGCTTCCGTCGACCAACTTCCCCCTGTTTGCTCCATTCAACAAACTTAGGCACAATGTCCATCTGAAGAAGTTGAACCACGATTTGAGCCGTGATGTACGGGGAAACCCCCATCGCAAATAATGAGTAGTTATCCAAACCGCCACCACTGAAAGTGTTCAAAATAGATGCCAAACCGGTACTAGAAATCTGCTCTAAAGCCGCAGCATTCACACCGGGTACCGTGATTGAGGCACCTAACCGGTAAACAATCAGTACAAACAAGGTGAACAGGATCTTCTTACGAATATCCTTAACCTTGAATGCATTTTTGACGGTTGTGAACAATTACATCACCTCAGTTTTACCACCGGCAGCTTCGATAGCCTTGACAGCTGAAGCAGAAAACTTGTTGGCTTTAACGGTCAGCTTCTTGGTCAACTTACCATTGCCCAGAATCTTAACACCGCTCTTAACATTCTTGATCACGCCGTTTTCCAGCAGAACTGCTGGCGTAACTTCGGCACCATCGTCAAAACGGTTCAGCGTCGTCAGGTTTACGATAGCGTATTCCTTACGGTTGATGTTGCTGAAACCACGCTTTGGCATTTGACGGTACAGAGGCATTTGGCCCCCTTCAAAGCCCAGACGAGTCTTACCATGAGCCTTTTGACCCTTAGTACCACGACCAGAAGTAAAACCGTGACCAGATGACAGACCACGACCCTTACGCAGACGCTTGAAACGGGAACCAGCAGCTGGCTTCAATTCGTTTAATTTCATTAGGTAGGCACCTCCTTATTGTAGATTTTTAATTACTTGACTTCTTCGATGGAAACCAAGTGAGCAACCTTAAAGATTGCACCACGCGTTGCCGCGTTGTCTGGCAGGACATTGGAGCTGCCGATCTTGCCCAGACCCAATGCCTTAACCGTACGACGTTGAGTTGGCTTACGGTGGGCAACACTGTGGATCAAAGTAACTTTAACTTTAGCCATGATCTATGTCCTCCTTATTCTGCCAGGTGATCAACGGAGACGCCACGAAGTTGAGAAACTTCTTCGGCACTCTTCAGAGCCTTCAGACCTTCAAACGTTGCACGAACAACGTTGATTGGCGTGTTGGAGCCCAAACGCTTGGAAGTAACGTCGGCAACGCCGGCCAGTTCCATAACGTTACGAACCGCACCACCGGCAGCAACCCCGGAACCTTCAACGGCTGGCTTGAGCATGATCTTGCCACCACCGTAAGTACCGATAACTTCGTGAGGAATGGTCGTACCAACGATTGGAACTTCAATCAGGTTCTTTTGAGCAGCAGCTGAAGCCTTACGGATAGCTTCTGGAACTTCTTGAGCCTTACCAGTACCAAAACCAACGTGACCCTTCTTGTCGCCGACAATTACCAAAGCGGCAAAGCGCAGACGACGACCACCCTTAACAACCTTGGTAACCCGGTTGATCGAAACGACTTGATCTTCCAGATCCAGCTTGGATGGGTCAATGTAAGATTGTGATGCCATACAGGTTATTCCTCCTTTTTCTTAGAATTGCAGACCGTTTTCACGAGCTGCTTCAGCCAGGGCTTGTACACGACCATGGTACAGGTAGCCACCACGGTCAAAAACAACGCTGCTGATGTTCTTTTCTACACCGCGCTTAGCGATCAGAGCACCAACGCCGGCAGCTTGTTCCGTCTTAGTGTTGCCACTGACTTCACTGTCGAGAGTTGAGGCACTTGCGAGCGTCACACCCTTTACGTCATCAATCAATTGAGCGTAAATGTTTTTGTTGGAACGGTAAACACTTAAACGTGGGCGCTCTGCAGTACCAGAGATCTTGCCGCGAACGCGCATGTGACGGCGTTGACGGATCTTGTTCTTATCTGGTTTAGAAATCACAACTGTCACCTCTTGATTCTTATAATTTTAGTTTTAATTTATTCTACAGCTAGGCTGCTAGACGATTATTTACCAGTCTTACCTTCCTTACGCAGGATGTATTCATCCTCGTAACGAATACCCTTACCTTTGTAAGGTTCTGGTGAACGAACGGCACGAACTTCGGCAGCAAATTGGCCAACGTGTTCTTTGTTGATACCGCTGATTTCAATCGTCGTGTTGTCTGGAACGTTAACTTCCAGATCTTCTGGCTTGTCCATTTCAACTGGGTTGGAGTAACCAACAGTCAGGATCAGCTTGCTACCCTTAGCTTGAGCACGGTAACCAACACCGACCAGCTTCAGAGTCTTCTTAAATCCGTTGACAACACCTTCGATCATGTTGTTAACGTTGGCACGCGTAGTACCGTGGACCATCTTGGCCTTCTTGTCGTCGTTTTCCCGTTCAAACGTTACTTCACTGTCGGTAACGTTCATCTTGATCAGTGGGGAGATTTCGCGACTCAGAGTACCCTTAGGACCCTTAACAGTTACGACGTTGCCCGATTGAGAAACCTCTACGCCTTGTGGCAGTTCGATTGCCTTGTAACCAATACGACTCATGTGTACACCTCCGATCTTATTTTATTTATTACCAAATGTAGGCGATAACTTCGCCACCGATTTTCTTGGCACGAGCAACCTTGTCAGTCACAACTCCTTCAGAAGTTGAGATGATGGCAATACCCAAACCATTGAGAACCTTTGGCACAGCGTCGGCCTTAACGTAGGAACGCAGACCAGGCTTTGAAATCCGCTTCAGACCAGAAATGACACGTTCGCCATCCTTGCCGTACTTCAGGAATACGCGGATGATGCCTTGCTTGTTGTCTTCAACGTATTCAACATCGCGAATGAAACCTTCTTGCTTCAAGATTTCAGCGATGTCCTTTTTCATCTTTGATGCAGGTACTTCTACAGAATCGTGGTGTGCCATGTTGGCATTGCGAATCCGAGTCAGAAAATCTGCAATTGGATCACTCATAGACATCGATATTTTCCTCCTTTGTCGGTGATTTGTTTACCAGCTAGCCTTCTTCATACCAGGAATTTGTCCTTCATGGGCAAGTTGACGCAAGCAAATCCGGCATAGGTGGAACTTACGGTAAACGGAGTGCGGACGGCCACAACGAACACAGCGCGTGTAGGCACGCGTGGAGTACTTGGCTGGGCGGTTGCACTTAGCGATCATTGATTTTTTAGCCAATTTGTGGACCTCCTTAATTACTTAGCGAATGGCATGCCCATTTGAGCAAGCAATTCATGACCTTCTTCATCAGAGTTGGCAGTCGTAACGATAACAATATCCAGACCACGAACGTGGTTAACCTTGTCATAGTCGATTTCTGGGAAGATCAATTGTTCGCGAACACCCAGCGTGTAGTTACCGTGACCATCAAATGACTTGTTTGATACACCATGGAAGTCACGAACACGTGGCAGTGAAACATTGATCAGCTTGTCCAGGAAGTCGTACATGCGAGTGCCACGCAGCGTAACCTTGGCACCGATGGACATCCCTTCACGCAGACGGAAGCCGGCGATGGACTTCTTTGCCTTGGTGATCAGTGGCTTTTGACCAGCAATCAGACCCAGTTCTTCAACGGCTTCATCCAACAGCTTGGAGTTTTGGGTAGCGTCACCGACACCCATGTTCAGAACGATCTTGTCGATCTTAGGAACAGCCATTACAGAAGTGTAGTTGAACTTGTCAGTCAATGCTGGACGTACTTCACTTTCGTACTTTGCTTTTAAACGATTTTCCATGAGCAATAATTCCTCCTTTCCCTAATTTTTAGTCGATCGTCTTGCCAGACTTCTTGGCAACACGAACTTTTTTGCCGTCAACGACCTTGAAACCAACACGAGTAGGTTCGTTGGTAGATGGGTCAATCAGCATAACGTTAGATGCTTGGATTGGTGCTTCTGCATCAATAATCCCACCGTTTGGGTTAGCGTTGTTTGGCTTTTGATGTTTCTTGATTTGGTTAACGCCTTCAACGATCACACGGTTTTCCTTGACCAGGACCTTCTTGATGGTACCTTCCTTGCCCTTGTCCTTACCGGCGATGACGCGAACCTTGTCACCTGTCTTTAAAAACATGTGGTGTGCACCTCCTTATTTTCGGTTAATCTTACAGAACTTCTGGAGCCAGGGAGATGATCTTCATGAAGTCATCGTCACGCAGCTCACGAGCGATTGGGCCAAAAATACGGGTACCCTTAGGGCTCTTGTCGTTGTTGATCAGGACAGCAGCGTTTTCGTCAAACTTGATGTATGAACCGTCCTTACGGTGCAGACCATGCTTAGTCCGTACAACGACGGCCTTTACAACGTCACCCTTTTTGACAACGCCACCTGGTGTTGCTTGTTTTACAGTAGCGACAATAATGTCACCAATATTACCGGTCTTAACACGGGAACCACCCAAGATCTTGATAACCAAGATTTCGCGGGCACCTGAGTTGTCAGCGACCTTCAACCGACTTTCCTGTTGAATCACTGTTAGTGTCCTCCTTCCATCAGTAAGTAAGAATAATTAAGAATACGAAATCATCACAAAGCGGGATTAATCAGCTTTCTTAACGATCTTAACCAGACGGAAACGCTTCTTAGCAGACAGAGGCCGAGTTTCCATGATTTCAACCGTATCGCCGGACTTTGCTTCGTTGTTTTCATCGTGAGCGTAGTACTTCTTTGAGTACCGTACACGCTTGCCGTAAACTGGGGCACTCTTGTAAGTGTCGATTACGACAGTGATGGTCTTGTCCATCTTGTCGGAAACAACGCGGCCTTGGTAGACCTTACGTGCATTACGTTCATCACTCATGCGCTAATCCTCCTTTTCGTATTCTTATTTGTTTAATTCTTGTTGACGAAGAACTGTCTTAACCCGTGCAATGTTCTTGCGAACGCTCTTAAGGCTTGCAGTGTTTTCCAACTGGCCGGTTGCTAATTGGAAACGTAAGTTAAACAATTGTTCCTTCAATTCCTTTTCACGGTCAAGCAATTGCTCAGTGGTTAATCCATTCAGTTCTTGAACATAATCTTTAGTCTTCATTAGATTGTCCACCTTCCTCACGCTTTACGATCTTAGTGCGAACTGGCATCTTGCTGCCGGCCAAGCGCAGGGCTTCGCGGGCAACGTCTTCAGGCACGCCGGCAACCTCGTACAGAATCTTGCCGCGCTTAACTGGGGCTACCCAGCCTTCAGGAGCACCCTTACCATTACCCATCCGGACACCAACACCTTTGCTAGTGTAGGAAAGGTGAGGGAAAATCTTGATCCAAACCTTACCACCACGCTTCATGTGACGCGTAATAGCAATACGGCCGGCTTCAATTTGACGGTTGGAGATCCAGTGGGAATCCAGAGCCTTCAGACCAAATTCACCAAACGTTACGTTCTTGCCACCCTTGGCTTCACCACGCATGTGGCCACGTTGAACCTTGCGGTGCTTTACTCGCTTAGGTACTAGCATGTTTTATTTCCCCTCCTTACTTAGTGTTTTTGTTTGCTTGCTTCTCTGGCAAAACTTCGCCACGGTAGATCCAAGTCTTGATACCCAGCGCACCGTACGTAGTCCGTGCTTCATCCCATGAGTAGTCGATGTCGGCACGCAGAGTGTGCAGTGGAACAGTGCCTTCGGAGTATGATTCGATCCGAGACATGTCGGCACCATTCAAACGACCAGCAACTTGAACCTTGATACCCTTTGCGCCGGCACGCATAGCACGTTGGATGGCACCACGCATAGCACGACGGAAGGCAACACGAGCTTCAAGCTGTTCTGCGACGCTTACGCCAACCAGGTGTGCGTCCAGGTCTGGCTTCTTGATTTCAACCACGTTGATGTGGACGCGCTTGCCAGTCAAGGCGTTAAGTTCCTTGCGGAGTGCTTCAACTTCAGAACCACCCTTACCGATAACCATACCTGGCTTGGCAGTGTGAATTGATACGTTTACGCGGTTAGCAGCACGTTCAATTTCGATAGTTGAAACAGAGGCGTCAGCAAGTCGCTTTTCAATGTACTTACGGATCCGAAGGTCTTCGCTCAGGTAAGCAGCGTAGTCTTTTTCTGCGTACCACTTAGCAGTCCAGTCGCGAATGACCCCAACACGGAAACCATTAGGATTAATCTTTTGACCCACTATTATCCCTCCTACTTTTCAGTTACAACAACCGTAATGTGGCTGGTCCGCTTGTTGATTGGAGAAGCTGAACCTTTGGCACGTGGACGGAACCGCTTCAGGGTTGGTCCTTCGTTTGCAAAGGCTTCGCTAACTACCAATGAAGCCCGATCCAAGTCAAAGTTGTTTTCGGCGTTAGCAACTGCAGATTTCAATACTTTTTCGACGTCTGAAGCAGCACCATTTGGAGTGAACTTCAGAATAGCAAATGCTTCGGCAACGCTCTTGTTGCGAATGGTGTCAAGAACCAGACGAACCTTGCGAGCGGAAACCCGGACCATCTTGGCCGTTGCCTTAGCTGACGTAATGTTTTCAGCCATTGATCAAATTTCCTCCTTACTTCTTGCCCGTCTTCTTGTCATCACCGGCGTGACCACGGAAAGTCCGCGTTGGTACGAATTCACCCAGCTTGTGGCCTACCATGTCTTCTTGTACGTAAACTGGTACGTGCTTACGACCATCGTAAACTGCGAAAGTGTAACCAATGAAGCTTGGGTAAATCGTGGAACGGCGTGACCAGGTCTTAATAACCGTCTTCTTTTCGTTATCCTTTTGTGCGTCAACCTTCTTCAACAAAGAAGCGTCGGCGAAAGGTCCCTTCTTTAAACTACGACCCATTGTTGTACCTCCTCTCGGGTAATTAGCTATTTGTTACTCATTAACGAGTGTGTGGACCACGCTTGCGACCGCGAACGATGAACTTGTTCGAACGAGCCTTGTGTGAGCGAGTCTTCTTACCAACAGTCTTCTTACCCCATGGAGACAGAGGAGATGGCAAACCAACTGGAGCCTTACCTTCACCACCACCATGTGGGTGATCGTTAGGGTTCATAACAGAACCACGAACGTGTGGACGTTGACCTGCGTAACGAGTACGACCAGCCTTACCTTTGATGATCAGGGCGTGTTCGTCGTTACCGACAACACCGATCGTAGCACGGCAAGCAGCCAGGATCATACGAACTTCACCAGAAGCCAGACGAACCAGAACGTACTTGTCACTTTCCTTACCAAGCAGTTGTGCGGAAGCACCTGCAGAACGGGCGATTTGACCACCCTTGCCTGGCTTCAGTTCGATGTTGTGAATAACAGTACCAACTGGAATGTTCTTCAATGGCAGTGCGTTACCAACCTTGATGTCGGCATCTGGACCAGATTGAACTTGCATACCAACCTTCAAGCCCTTAGGAGCCAGGATGTATGACTTAACACCATCTGCATAAACCAGCAGAGCGATGTTAGCAGTACGGTTTGGATCATATTCGATAGCCTTAACGGTTGCAGGAACGTTGTCCTTGATCCGCTTGAAGTCGATGATCCGGTATTGACGCTTCGTACCGCCACCACGGTGACGAACAGTCATATGACCGTAGTTGTTACGACCAGCGGTGTGCTTTAATGGTGCCAGCAAAGACTTTTCCGGGGTCGTCTTCGTGATTTCAGCGAAGTCGAATCCGGTCATATTACGGCGACCATTAGTGGTACCCTTGTATTTGCGAATTCCCACTGTGTTTTCCTCCTATCTAGAATTTATTCGTTGTCGTCACCGAACAGCTTGATTTCCTTGGAATCAGCTGACAGAGTAACGATGGCCTTGCGGCGACGCTTAGTGTAGCCAACGTAACGGCCTTGACGCTTCTTCTTGCCCTTCAGGTTCATGATGTTAACCTTAACGACCTTAACGTCAAAAATTTCTTCTACGGCGTTCTTAACTTGCGTCTTAGTAGCGCGCAAGTCAACGTCAAACGTGTAGCGCTTTTCGTCCATCACTGCGGTTGATGCTTCAGTGATAACTGGGCGCAAAATGATATCGCGTGCTTCCATTATGCGAGCACCTCCTCTACTTGAGAAAGGGCTGACTTCGTGATGACAATCTTTTGACTGTCAACGACGTTCAGAATGTTAACGCCGGCTGGAGTTACGACCGTGGTGTTAACCAGGTTGCGACCAGACAGAGCAGCGTTCTTGTCTTCGTCAGAAACAACGACCAGGACTTTTTCAGAAACCTTCAGGTTGTTCATAACGCTGGCAAATTCCTTCGTCTTTGGTGCGTCGAAGTTGATGGATTCAACTACGACAAACTTTTCATCAGCAACCTTTTGGGACAGAGCTGACTTGATAGCCAGTTGACGAACCTTGCGTGGCAGGTTGAAGTTGTAGGAACGTGGAGTAGGTCCGAAGACGATACCACCACCACGGAATTGTGGTGCACGGATGGAGCCTTGCCGAGCACGACCCGTACCCTTTTGACGCCATGGCTTCTTACCACCACCGCGAACTGCGGAACGGTTCTTAACGGCGTGAGTACCTTGACGCATGGATGCGCGTTGACGCAGGATGGCTTCGTATTCAGCATTTTCGTTTGGTTCAATACCGAAGATGTCTGCGTTCAATTCGATGGTGCCGTTTTGGCTACCGTCTTGCTTAAATAATGCAACGCTTGTCATTTACTTTCTTCCTCCCTTCTGATTAGTTGTGTTGCTTGCTCAGGCTCTTCTTGGTGTTGGCCTTCACAGAGTTCTTAATCGTAACGTAGGACTTGTTGGCACCTGGAACGTTACCCTTGATCAGCAGTACGTTGTTTTCCAAGTCAACCTTAACAACCTTCAGGTGTTGCATAGTAACCGTGTTGCCACCCATGCGGCCTGGCAATGCCTTACCCTTGAAGACGTGGTTGATGATGGCACCCAACGAACCTGGACGACGGTGGTAACGAGAACCGTGAGCCATAGGTCCACGACGTTGGCCGTCCTTGTGGATGTTACCTTGGTAACCATGACCCTTAGTGATACCCGTTACATCAACAGTTTCGCCTTCCGCGAAAATGTCTGCCTTAACTTCGTCACCGACTTTAATGTCGTCCCCCAGTTCAGCGTCGCGGATTTCACCGATGAAGCGCTTAGGGGTCGTGTTTGCTTTTGCTGCATGACCTTGTTCGGGCTTGTTGCTTAAGATTTCGCGCTTGTCGTCAAAACCAAGTTGAACGGCACTGTAGCCATCGTTTTCAACGGTCTTAACTTGCATAACAACGTTTGGCGTTACGTCGATTACCGTAACTGGAACCAATTCACCGTTGTCAGCGAAAACTTGCGTCATCCCGACCTTCTTGCCTAAGATTCCTTTGGTCATGAGTACACCTCCAATTTATTTGTTTTTATTTTTGTTTAATTACAGTTTAATTTCAATGTCAACGCCACTTGGCAGATCAAGCTTCATCAGAGAGTCAACCGTCTTAGGGGTTGGGTCGATGATGTCGATCAGACGCTTGTGCGTACGCATTTCGAATTGTTCCCGAGACTTCTTGAACTTGTGTGGTGAACGAATCACCGTGTACAGAGTCCGTTCAGTTGGCAACGGAATTGGGCCTGAAACCTGAGCACCGGTCCGCTTAGCGGTGTTAACGATCTTGTCTGCAGATTCGTCAAGTACGCGGTGTTCGTAAGCCTTTAAACGAATGCGAATCTTTTGTTTTGCCATTTTATTCCCTCCTTCGTCAGATTTAAAATTTGACTAGCTCCGTGGAAATTACCGCCACGCCCTATGGCAAAGCGGCCGGGTGTGTCGCAACCTTCCACATCACAGCTTTCACTGATTGGCTGAACCCCAGGGCTTTAAAATCCCTGTTTCTAAGCTCAAGCACTTATCCATAATACTAAAGAATTGCCGTCGTATCAAGGTTTTTTTTGAATTTATTCTTGATGATCAGATTTGTAACATTCCTGAAAAATCTTTTGACGCAAATGCGGCGCAAAAATTCAGTCGAAATGTTGTAGTGACGACAAACAGTGAACGACTGAATGGCAACAGTCTGCCGAGTATTATCCCACGTCTTTTAAGGCTTGTCGAGTCTTTTTCGAAAAAATCTCAATTTTTTCTGGCGTTACCCTCTCAATCGCCAAAATAATTCTAATTCATGACAAGACGATTACCTTTGACTATTACATAATAGAAGAAAAAATCTTTAAATCGTAAAAAAGCCCATCTGCTTAAAGCAGATGAGCTTTTAGGCTTTGAATAGGTTAACTATTCCTTACCGTTCTTCTTGATGATGTCTTCTTGCACGCTCTTTGGAACTGCAGAGTAGTGGTCGAACGTCATCGTGAAGGTACCACGACCTTGCGTTGCGGAACGCAGAGCCGTTGCGTAACCAAACATTTCTGACAGTGGAACGAAGGAGTGGATTTCTTGGGCATTGCCACGTTCTTCCATACCATCGATCGTACCACGACGAGCAGTTACTTGACCCATAACGTCACCCATGTTGTCTTGTGGAACAACAATGTCAACCTTCATGATTGGTTCAAGGATAACTGGGTTGGCCTTCTTAGCAGCGTTCTTAAGAGCCAGAGAAGCGGCAACCTTAAATGCGGCTTCAGAAGAGTCGACTTCGTGGTAACTACCATCATAAAGCTTAGCCTTCAAGTCAACCAGTGGGTAACCGGCCAGCACACCGTTTTGCATAGCTTCCTTCAGACCTTGTTCAACGGCTGGAATGTATTCGCGAGGAACAACACCACCGACAATGGCATCTTCGAATTCGAAGCCGGCACCTTCTTCAAGTGGCGTAAATTCGATCCAAACGTCACCGTATTGACCCTTACCACCGGATTGACGAACGAACTTACCTTGCGCAGAAGCTGGCGTCGTAAATGCTTCACGGTAGGAAACTTGTGGCTTACCAACAGTAACTTCGGCGTGGAATTCACGACGCAGACGTTCAACAATGATGTCCAGGTGCAATTCACCCATCCCGGCAATCAGCGTTTCACCAGTTTCAGGGTTGGTTTCAGCCTTGAAGGTTGGGTCTTCTTCAGCCAGCTTTTGCAGACCCTTGTCCATCTTGTCTTGGTCAGCCTTGGACTTAGGTTCAACAGAAACCTGGATAACTGGTTCTGGAAAGTCCATGGATTCAAGTTGCAGTGGGTGATCTGGATCAGTCAGTGAGTCACCAGTAGTGGTGTTCTTCAGACCGATAGCAGCTGCGATATCACCTGAGAACACTTCAGGAATTTCGTGTTGTTGGTTGGAGTGCATTTGCAGCAGACGACCAACACGTTCACGCTTGCCCTTGGTTGCGTTCAGAACGTAGGAACCGGATTGCAGAGAACCAGTGTAGACACGCAGGAACGTCAGACGACCAACAAATGGGTCAGTAGCGATCTTAAATGCCAAAGCGGCAAATGGCTTGTCGTCACCGGCAGTCAGTTCAACCTTTTCACCATTTTCATCAGTAGCTTCGAATGGCTTAACATCCAGTGGAGATGGCAGGTAGTCGATAACCGCGTCCAGCATCATTTGGATACCCTTATCCTTGTAGGCAGAACCTGCCAGAACCGGGAACAGTTCTTCAGACAGAGTAGCCTTACGGATAGCAGCCTTGATTTCTTCAACAGAAAGTTCTTCACCACCAAGGTACTTTTCCATGATGTTGTCATCAACGTCAGCCAGCGTTTCCAGCAGAGCATCATGACGAGATTCTGCTTCATCCTTCAGGTCAGCAGGAATTTCAACCGTATCCCAGTTCTTACCTTCAGCATCTTCATCGTAAACGTAAGCAACCATCTTAACCAGGTCGATAACACCGATGAAGTCGTCTTCCGCACCAATTGGCATTTGGATTGGCAGTGGCGTAACGTTCAGACGGTCCTTGATCGTTTGAACAGAGTAGTCAAAGTCGGCACCCATCTTGTCCATCTTGTTGGCAAAGACGATTCGTGGAACATCAAAGTCGTCGGCTTGACGCCAAACGGTTTCAGTTTGAGGTTCAACACCGGCTTGAGCATCCAAAACCGTTACGGCACCATCAAGGACACGCAGCGAACGTTCAACTTCGACAGTGAAGTCAACGTGACCTGGGGTGTCGATGATGTTGATCCGGTAGTCTTTCCAAACGGCCGTAGTGGCAGCGGACGTGATCGTAATACCACGTTCCTTTTCTTCATCCATCCAGTCCATTTGGGAAGCACCATCATGGGTTTCACCAATTTTGTGAATCTTACCAGTATAGTAAAGAATCCGTTCAGTGGCCGTGGTCTTACCAGCGTCGATGTGGGCCATGATCCCAATGTTACGGGTCTTTTCAAGAGGGTATTCACGTTTGTTAGCCATCTTAAAAGTTTTCTCCTTCCAAATAAAAGAATCGAGTTTAAATTAATTTTAGAAAAAGGGGTGACGTTCGATCCGATATCCGCGTCACCCCTCTCATCATAGCTGATGACTAAGCAGCCATCAACCGATGAAGCTTACCACCGGTAGTGAGCAAAAGCACGGTTGGCTTCAGCCATACGGTGAGTATCTTCCTTCTTCTTGATTGAAGCACCAGTGTTGTTGGATGCATCAATGATTTCGCCTGCCAGACGTTCAACCATGGTGTGTTCACCACGAAGACGAGCGTATTGAACAATCCAACGCAGGCCCAGCGTTACTCGACGTTCTGGACGAACTTCGATTGGAACTTGGTAGTTAGAACCACCGATACGGCGAGCCTTAACTTCCAGAACTGGTTCAACGTTGTCCATAGCTTGTTGGAAAACTTCTACTGGATCGTTGCCAGTTTGTTCCTTGATACGGTCAAATGCAGCGTACAGAATCTTAGTAGCAGTACCCCGCTTACCGTCGATCATCAAGTGGTTGATCAGACTAGTAACCAGCTTTGAGTTGTAAATTGGATCTGGCAATACTTCTGGTTTTACAACATGTCCTTTACGTGGCATTGATTTACCCCTCCTTTAATTATTTCTTAGGCTTCTTGGCACCGTACTTGGAACGACCTTGCATACGGCCTTCCACACCGGCAGTATCAAGAGTACCACGGATGATGTGGTAACGAACCCCAGGAAGGTCCTTTACACGACCACCACGGATCAAAACAACTGAGTGTTCTTGAAGGTTGTGGCCAACACCTGGAATGTAGGCAGTAACTTCGATCAGGTTGGACAAACGAACACGAGCGTACTTCCGCAAAGCAGAGTTAGGCTTCTTAGGCGTCATCGTACCGACACGAGTTGCAACCCCACGCTTTTGTGGAGATGGTGCAGCGATTTCTTCCTTCTTGAAACTGTTGTAAACGTAACCCAGAGCAGGTGACTTTGACTTGCCCTTGTGGCTCTTACGGCCCTTACGTACCAATTGGTTAATGGTTGGCATGTAGTTATACCCCTTTCTTGTTTTAAGTCCACACATCCAGGTGATTCTTTTTTGAGTATAAAAAAATTCCCAGATGATATTCTTTTATGTGCCTTCGCCGACGCATGTCATCTGCCCCAACGACAGACACAATCCGTTGCTAAAAAAAGCACCTTAAATACCCTATCATGCATCCCTCAAAATGTCAACGAGCATCAGATTTTTCTTTTTTAATATCTAATAGGAATTTTCGCATATAGCTATATTGAAGGAGGAAAATCACAAGATGCTTATTTTAAGAATCCTTGCTGCCATCTGGGGAGCCTGCCTGGCTTCTTTTATTACAGCAATCAGCTGGCGTATGCTCAACAATGTTTCCTTATTCAGTCCCAAGCGATCCTACTGTGAAAGCTGCCATCGCATTCTTTGCTGGTGGCAACTGCTGCCGGTAATCGGCTGGCTGCTCCAAAAAGGACGCTGTCATTTTTGTCACTCTCCTATCAATTGCTATTCTGCTGTCAGCGAACTGGTTAATGGATGGCTTTGGTATACAATGTTTATCTTTAATCCGCTAAAAATTGCCGCCTTATTGGTCTTATCAATCTCTTTGCTAATCTGTTCAGCCACTGATTATTTTAATAAATGGATCCAACCAATCTGGCTGCTTGGTTTATTTGGTCTGTTCTTACTTTTGAATCAAAAATGGCAATGGCTGCGTTTAGTGGCAGCCATTGCCATCATGATAGGTTTATTAATGTTGAGCTACTTAACCGGCAACGGAATTGGAATTGGTGACATTGAGTTTATCGCCATGCTGCAGTTGACAACTTCATTATATTTTGTTGCGACAACGATTTTGATTGCTGCCGGCCTAGGAATCATCAAGCTGCAAAATCAAAATGAGTCACTACCCTTTGTCCCTTATCTAAGTCTTGGTATTGTCGCGGCCTTAACGCTTAACCTGATATAGTCAATTAAACACGGCATCCTGACACTATTGCTCATCTTCACTTTTGATGATCTGAACTGGAAAAATCTGATCACCGATACGAGCAAGATACTCCAAATTTTGAAACAATAAAAGCAGCCATGAAAACGACAGACCAAATTCCAGCAGCTCAAATGCGGTCAGTGAAAGATAGTCGGTCAATTTGAAGATCAGCCAATCAAGTGCCATGATCGCGCCAATAATATAAGAAATCTTCAAAAACTGTTGAGATAATTTTGGCATTAGCCATTTCAATAAAACAATGATCAAAATCATGATGTAAACAAGCCACATTGAGATTCGATCATGCAAAACGTGATACTGCAGATTATTGGGAAAGCAGCCGATTCCACCCAAACATGCGGCTTCAGCATACCCGAAATGTCAATTTAAATTAGAAAAATGTTGAAAGCTGTTCATCTGTGACGTGACTTAGGAATACTTCAAGTGGTGTGCGGTAGTGAAGTGACTTCCGTGGAATAGTATTTCGTTTGTGCATCAGCTGGGTGATTAGTTCATCTGGTAAATTACGGAAGTCTAATCGTTTACTGAGACCGTCACGACGTAAGATACCATTATTGTTTTCATTCAGGCCGCGTTGATTGGGCGCTCCAACCTCCGCAAAATAAGTATGAAGATCATGTTTATTGGCAATCTCACGCCAGCCCGCGAATTCCTTACCATTATCAAAGGTAATCGACTTAACGAAATGACGAGGTATTTTAGAAAGCCATTTATCCAAGTGATAGTTAACTGCTTCATCAGTTTTACGATGAACGTTAAGCACAATCATCACCTTAGATTGACGTTCCACCAAGGTCATGACCGCACCACGATGAGCTTTTCCTTGAACAGTATCAGCTTCAAAGTGACCAAACTCGTGTTGGTAGTGAGGAAAATCATGGTATCGCTGGTAAATACTCCGACCGAGATGCCCCGCCTTACCACGTCGTTCGACATAGCCATTGGGGTGTCGCTTGCCTTTCATCGGTAATTGCTGGACGGCAAAATTGTACTGTCCACGAGCAAACATCCGATAAAGTGTCCGCATACTACAGCTAATTGTCCGTTCTGCTCGACCAATGATCGTATCAGGTGTCCAGCCCGCTTTAACCTGCTCATTGATGTAGCTGATCTCATCCTTGGCTAGCTGAGCCTGCTTACGACCACAACGCTGCTTATTCCGTTGGTAAGCCTTAAGATACTGTGCAATGGTCTTACCGCTATCAAGAAATCGATAGACTCGGTAAATAGTTTCTTGGCTTCGTTTAAGCAGTTTAGCAGCTTGATAAGCCTTCGTACCTTGGTGCCAAAAATTAGCTATGAGGGTTAGTTCACGTGTGGTAAGATGTTTATAAGTCATTTGTGATGTTCCTTTACTTTTGTTTGTGGTTATTCAAAAGTCTATCACAAATGGCTTTTTTATTTTTCTAACTTAATTTTACAAACGGCGATATAAAAGCAATCGCAAAATACTGACTCCTCGATCTGGATATTTTTTCTGTAGGTTAAAAAACAAATAATCAACCAGCGTTGCCATCAAAAGTGCTGAGAAAATCAAGGTAATGTTGAATCGCCAATAAGTAGCGTTTTGATGCGTCCCGAGATAGCTAAAGTTGTAATGCCACCAATCACGATTTGAATTGGTCAGCATCGAAAGCAGCATGCCGCCAATAATCATGATCATCATTGAGTTGGTAATGATAGACTCAGATATCGTCATCGCTAAATTGATCATCACATAGGTTATTGCAGCTACAATCAAAAAGATAAACAGTGTTGACGTATAGACATCAAACTTGGCGCCAGCAAACATTTTCCCCGCCAACCAAAAAACGATCATAACCGAAAACGCCAAAATAGTGCCAAACGCAATCAGCAACGTCGGCAAGCTGCGCCAATGCAACCCCATTGCTGGGCCGCTATGATGTCTTTTTTGTATTACAAACATCACGGCAAAAGCAACCAGACCACTAAACGTTCCCAGATAAAGTGATGCAAAACCGATTGACCAGTTACCGGTCAACGGAATCAGCCAATGATGATTGATCCAGTTAAGGTAGAAAAACGCAACGGCAGCAATCGCAGCTGGAATCAGATACCAGCGCATCATAATCTGCGGCAGTAACTCAAAGGTACGGTTCGGCCGGATTGTCAGCGACTTGTTATCAACCATTAGCAGCAGTAAGGCATCCTCATCCAGTTCCAACTGTTCTACTGCTTTAGTGGGCAAATCAATTCGATATTTTTTCATAGTTAGAATCCCAAAAATAACAATGAGGCCTAGTATCTGGACTAAACCAAATACCAGGCCCCACCTGTTATCAGCTAAATTATCGAAAAAGCATTCAGACTAGTTTTGCTTCTTCATTTCGGCTTCAATATCGCGAGTTGACTTCATTGGTGACTCGGCAGCTACGGCAACTTCTTTTGGCTTGATGTTGCGGTAGTTGCTCATACCAGTGCCGGCTGGAATCAACTTCCCGATAATAACGTTTTCTTTCAGACCAACCAGTGGATCGTTCTTGCCACGAATAGCAGCATCCGTCAAGACACGAGTCGTTTCCTGGAATGATGCGGCTGACAGGAAACTGTTTGTCTCCAGGGCAGCCTTAGTGATCCCCAGGATAACTGGACGTGACGTAGCTGGAATGTTACCAGTAATCAGCGTTTCACGGTTGGCATCGCGGAATTGGCTGATGTCCATCAATTCGCCTGGCAGCAGATCAGTGTCACCAGGATCCATGACGCGAACCTTACGCATCATTTGACGAATCATGATTTCAACGTGCTTGTCCAACAGATCGATACCCTGCATCCGGTAAACCTTCTGAACTTCAGCCAGCAGGTAGGTTTCCGTAGACAGAACGTCACGCACGCGAATCAATTCCTTAGGATCGATGGAACCTTCATTCAACTGCATGCCACGGTGAATGTAGTCGCCTTCTTCAACCTTAAGCCGTGCCGTAATTGGCAGCGTGTAAGTCCGCGTATCATTTTCACCAGCAATGGTAATGTCCTTGGTCCGTTCGGCTGGGTTTTCTTCGATTGATTGAACCTCGCCGGTAACCTCAGAGATTGTTGCCTTACCTTTAGGGTTCCGGGCTTCAACGATTTCTTGCACACGAGGAAGACCTTGCGTGATATCGTCATTGCCGGCAACACCACCAGTGTGGAAGTTCCGCAGCGTCAATTGAGTACCTGGTTCACCGATTGACTGAGCGGCAACCGTACCAACAGCTTCACCGGCTTCAACCTTGTCACCAGTAGCAGCGTTACGGCCGTAGCAGCGTTCGCAGACACCGTGTTCAGTGTTGCAAGTAAAGGCAGAGCGGATCGTAACCTTCTTAATACCGGCATCAACGATCTTTTGAGCCATTTCTTCGTCAACCAGCACGTTCTTGTCGCAGATCTTTTCGCCAGTCTCTGGATCAAAGACGGACTTCATCGTGTAGCGACCAAGAATCCGGTCGTAAAGTGGTTCGATCATTTCATTGCCTTCAGTGATGGCAGCAACTTCCAGACCACGATCAGTGCCACAATCTTTTTCACGAACAACAACGTCTTGAGCAACGTCAACCAGACGACGGGTCAAGTAACCTGAGTTGGCCGTCTTAAGGGCCGTATCAGTCATACCCTTACGAGCACCGTGTGAAGAAAGGAACATTTCCAGAACTGACAGACCCTCACGGAAGTTTGAAAGGACAGGCAGTTCCATGATCTTACCGTTAGGAGCAGCCATCAGACCACGCATACCGGCCAGCTGAGTAAAGTTGGAAATGTTACCACGAGCACCCGAGTCAGACATCATGTTGATTGGGTTGTGGATATCCATGTGTTCAATCAGCTTGTTTTGAACCTCGTCTTTGGCGTCATTCCAGATGCCGATAACACGATCGTAGCGCTCATCATCAGTGATCAGACCACGACGGAACTGCTTGGTAACCAGTGCCACTTGCTTGTGGGCATTGGCAATGATTTCAGGCTTTTCCTTTAAGTCGGTGATGTCGGCAATCCCCACGGTAACACCAGAGATCGTTGATTCGTAGTAACCCAGGTCCTTGATGCGGTCAAGGAACTGTGACGTGATCGTAACCTTGTACTTCTTGTAGACCTCAGCGATGATGTCTGACAAGAAGCCCTTCTTGAATGGTGGTACCAATGGTGCATTTTCCAAGTAAGCATGAATATCTTCACCCTTGTCCAGGAAGTACTTGTCAGGCACCCCATTCAGCAGGTTGTCATTGGTTGGCTCATTGATGTAGTAGTAGTCTTCTGGCATGATGCCGTTGAAAATCAGCTTACCGACACTGGTAACCATGATCTGGCTGCGCTGCTTGTCAGTAAATGGCTTCTTTGGCATTGAGGAGACCTGAACCCCAACTCGCGTTTGCAGAGCAACAAAACCATCCTTGTAGGCCATGTAGGCTTCGTTGGCATCCTTAAAGATCATGCCTTCACCTTCACGAGCCTTGTCTTCGGTGGTCATGTAGTAGTTACCGATAACCATGTCTTGTGAAGGGGCCACGATTGGTTCACCGTCACGAGGCGACAGAATATGGTGGGCTGCCAGCATCAGCAAACGAGCCTCAGCTTGGGCCTCATCAGACAATGGTACGTGGATAGCCATTTGGTCACCGTCAAAGTCGGCGTTGTAGGCCGCACATACCAATGGGTGCAGACGCATAGCCTTACCAGATACCAGCACTGGTTCAAAAGCTTGAATCCCCAGACGGTGCAAGGTAGGTGCTCGGTTAAGCAGTACCGGGTGTTCAGTAATAACGTCTTCCAGCACATCAAAGACCTTGTTGTCGCGCTTGTCGATCAAACGCTTAGCGGCCTTAACGTTGGTAGCCAAACCACGCTTGGTTAATTCATGCATGATGAATGGCTTAAACAGTTCCATTGCCATTGGAACCGGCAGCCCCATTTGATTCATCTTCAAGTTAGGACCAACATCGATAACCGAACGACCAGAGTAGTCAACACGCTTACCCAACAGGTTCTGACGGAAACGACCTTGCTTACCTTTCAGCAGGTGTGACAGTGACTTCAGTGGACGGTTACCAGGACCGGCAACTGGACGACCACGACGACCGTTATCAATCAAGGCATCAACGGCTTCCTGCAGCATTCGCTTTTCATTTTGAACGATGATGCCAGGCGCATTCAGTTCCAACAGCCGCTTCAAACGGTTGTTACGGTTGATAACCCGACGATACAGATCGTTCAAATCAGAAGTTGCGAAACGACCACCTTCCAGTTGTACCATTGGTCGCAGATCAGGCGGCATAACTGGAATAACGTCCATAACCATCCATTCTGGCTTGTTGCCAGACTTTAAGAAAGCTTCCAAAATGTCCAGACGGCGAACGGCGCGCGTCCGCTTTTGTCCGGTAGCTTCCTTTAAGACCGCCTTTAATTCAGTAGCTTCCTTTTCCAGGTCAACGTCAGCCAACAGTTTTTGAATGGCTTCCGCACCCATTTCAGCAGTGAAGCGGTCACCGTATTCTTCTTTCTTTTCACGGTATTCCGCTTCAGAAAGCAGCTGCTTCTTTTCCAGTGGCGTGTCACCGGCATCCAAAACAACGTAGGAAGCAAAGTAAATGACTTCTTCTAGGGCACGTGGGCTCATGTCCAAGACCAGGCCCATTCGACTAGGAATACCCTTGAAGTACCAGATGTGAGAAACTGGGGCGGCCAGTTCAATGTGCCCCATCCGTTCGCGACGTACCTTGGAGCTGGTTACCTCAACCCCACAGCGGTCACAAACGCGGCCCTTGAAGCGAATGCGCTTGTATTTGCCACAGGCACATTCATAATCCTTGGTTGGACCAAAGATTCGTTCGTCAAACAGACCGTCTTTTTCTGGCTTCAGCGTCCGGTAGTTGATCGTTTCAGGTTTTTTAACTTCCCCGTACGACCAGCTGCGGATCTTTTGTGGTGATGCCAGACCGATCTGCATGCTTTCAAATTTATTGACGTCAATCAAAGGATGATCCTCCTTATTTCAATTCAGGCAAACTAGTCTTGTTTTGCTTCGTCTTTGACTTCTTCTTGCTTGTCGCTGCCATCGCGAGCCAGCTTGCGGATGTCGGCCACGCCTTCATCCATGTTCTTGAGTTGAACTTCTTCGTTTTGACCATCAAGAACCTTCATGTCCAGACCAAGTGACTGCAGTTCCTTAACCAGCACACGGAATGATTCCGGAACACCTGGCTTTGGAATTGGGTCACCGTTGATGATTGCTTCGTAGGTGTTGACACGACCAACAACGTCATCAGACTTGTAGGTCAGGATTTCTTGCAGCGTGTAGGCAGCACCATAGGCTTCGAGAGCCCAAACTTCCATTTCACCGAAACGCTGACCACCAAATTGTGCCTTACCACCCAGTGGCTGTTGCGTAACCAGCGAGTAAGGTCCGATTGAACGAGCATGGATCTTGTCGTCAACCATGTGCGCCAGCTTCAGATAGTGCATGACACCAACAGAAACGCGCTGTTCAAATGGTTCACCGGTCCGACCATCGTAAAGGATCGTCTTGCCGTCTGATGGCAGGCCAGCTTCCTTAACTGCTTCCCAAACGTCTTCATCGGTTGCCCCATCAAAGACTGGCGTAGCAATGTGGATGCCCAGCTTACGAGCAGCCATCCCCAAGTGCAGTTCGATAACCTGACCAATGTTCATACGGGAAGGCACACCCATTGGACTCAGCATAATGTCGATTGGCGTACCATCTGGCATGTATGGCATATCTTCTTCTGGAACCACGATCGAAACCGTACCCTTATTACCGTGACGACCGGCCATCTTGTCACCAACTTGGATCTTACGCTTTTGAGCAATGTAGACCCGAACCATCTTGTTGACGCCAGGAGCCAATTCATCACCGTTTTCACGCGTGAAAACCTTGACATCTTGAACGATACCGCCACCGCCGTGAGGTACCCGCAGTGAAGTATCACGAACCTCACGAGACTTTTCACCAAAGATGGCGTGCAGCAGCCGTTCTTCAGCTGAAAGCTCAGTCATGCCCTTTGGCGTAACCTTACCAACCAGAATGTCGCCATCGTTGACTTCGGCACCAACGCGAATCACACCGGTTTCATCCAGGTTCTTCAGTGCATCGGCACCAACATTAGGAATCTCGCTGGTCATTTCTTCAGGCCCAAGCTTGGTTTCACGAGCTTCGGACTCATATGACTCAATGTGAATTGACGTGTAGACGTCTTCTTTGATCAGCCGCTCGTTGATGGCAATGGCATCTTCGAAGTTGTAACCTTGCCAAGTCATAAAGGCAATCAGTGGGTTTTGACCCAGTGCCAATTCGCCTTGTTCCATTGATGGACCGTCAGCCAGAACATCATCAGCATCGATATGTTCACCGACCTTGACGATGGGGCGTTGGTTGTAGTTCTTACCACCGTTGGAACGACGGAACTTCATCAGCTTGTAGGTGTCAAGCGTACCGTCTTCTTCACGAACACGAATTTCGCGAGCATCTACGTATTCAACCGTACCGGACTTTTTGGCAACTAAAGCTACCCCAGAGTCGTGAGCAGCCTTGTATTCAATCCCAGTACCAATCAGTGGTGCGTGTGGGTTGATCAAAGGAACTGCCTGACGCTGCATGTTGGCACCCATCAAGGCCCGGTTGGAGTCATCGTTTTCCAAGAAAGGAATACATGCAGAAGCGACGGAAACAACTTGCTTAGGCGAGATGTCCATGTAGTCGACGTTTTCAGGCGTCGTTTCCACATAATCATCTTTATGGCGGCACATAATTTCTTCATCAGCAAATGAGCCATCATCATTAAGCTTGGTGTTGGCCTGAGCAATGATGTAGTTATCTTCTTCATCGGCAGTCAGGTAGTCGATCTTATCGGTAACCTTGTGCGTATCCCATGAAACACGGTGGTATGGCGTTTCGATAAAGCCATATTCGTTGATCCGTGCATAGGATGACAGTGAGTTGATCAGGCCGATGTTAGGGCCTTCTGGCGTTTCAATTGGGCACATCCGACCGTAGTGAGTATAGTGAACGTCCCGGACTTCATAGCCGGCCCGGTCACGAGTCAGACCACCAGGCCCCAGCGCAGACAGACGACGCTTATGGGAAAGTTCACCCAGTGGGTTGGTTTGGTCCATGAACTGAGACAGCTGAGATGAACCAAAGAATTCTTTGATTGAGGCCACAACTGGACGAATGTTGATCAATTGCTGTGGCGTAACCGTGTTGATGTCTTGGATTGACATCCGTTCACGAACCACACGTTCCATCCGAGCCAAGCCGATCCGGAATTGGTTTTGCAGCAGCTCACCAACGGAACGAATCCGTCGGTTGCCAAGGTGGTCGATGTCATCAGTCGTACCAATACCTTCTTGCAGGTTGAAGAAGTAGTTGATCGATGCGATGATATCGGCTGGTTGAATGTGCTTAAGCTCCAATGGAATGTGACCGTTGGCAACGATTGGTACTACGCGATCTGGATCGTTCTTGGAGTAGACCAGGATCTTTTGCAGCTTGACTGGTGCCGTAACTACGGCTTCATCAGATGGCGTGTAGGTAACCATCTTGAAGTCATCGTTATCCAGGGCTGGTTCCAGAGTCTTCAGAACTTCTTTGGTAACTACGTCGCCCTTGTTGGCTAAGATTTCACCTGTTTCCGGATCAGCCAGCGTTTCGGCCAGCGTTTGACCCAGCAGACGGTACTTCATCATCAGCTTCTTATTGGTCTTGTAACGGCCAACCGGTGCCATGTCGTAGCGCTTTGGATCAAAGAAGCGCGCTGTCAGCAGGTTGCGAGCAGAATCGGCCGTCTTTGGCTCACCAGGACGCAGCCGTTCGTAAATGTCCTTTAAGGCTTCTTCAACACGGGAGTCTTCGGGGTTCTTGTGCACATCCTTGTCGATCGTAGCTGACAAGCCTTCGCTGTTGCCACCCAGCATATCGATAATTTCGTCATCAGAGCCAAAACCCAGTGCACGGACCATTTCAGTCAGGGGCAGCTTCCGCGTCCGGTCAACCCGCACGTAAGAGATTCCCTTGGCATCGGTTTCGTATTCCAGCCAGGCACCACGGTTTGGAATAAAGGTAGCGCCATAGCTTGGCCGGCCGTTCTTGTCGTCTTCTTCATTGTAGTAGACACCAGGTGAGCGGACCAGTTGAGAAACGATTACTCGCTCGGCACCATTAATAATGAAGGTACCTTGGTCCGTCATCAGTGGGAAGTCACCGAAGAACACGTCTTGGGACTTGATTTCGCCAGTTTCGTGGTTCGTCAGGCGCAGGGTAACGTGCAATGGTGCAGAGTAGTTTGCATCGTGTTCCCGGGCTTCATCAACCGTGTACTTAGGTTCAAGCAGTTGGTAGTCGACGAATTCCAACGACAGTTTGCCTTGGAAGTCATCGATTGGCATGATGTCGTTAAACATTTCCCGCAGACCTTTTTCCATAAACCAGTTATAGGAATCGGTCTGGATTTCAATCAAGTTAGGCAGGTCCAGTACTTCCTTGATACGGGAGTAACTGCGACGCGTACGGTGCTTACCGTATTTTACTAAATGTCCGGCCAAACTATTCACCTCTCAAATTTGTTGGGCAAGTTCAGTTGAATTTGTAATATTACATTTTGATTACAATTAGTCAAAATTCCTGCTTTTGGGCAAAAAAAATCCAAAAACAGCTGGCAGCTGTCTTTGGTTTTTATAAAGAATCCCATGGACAAGAGATCACGGAACTCAAATGAACTCGCAATTACATACACTGGTCATCATACGCGTTTGCTTATCCAATGTCAATATTTAGTTCTTATTTTTCACTGGCTGGTTCAGCAACCGTCAAGCCGCGTAAAATGCAGTCCAAAATCAGTTTGGTACGCTGCTCTTCGGAAATAGCATGGCCGCCAATTGGCCGGAACGAATCAAAAATCGGTGCCAGATCAGCCAAGAACAGCTCAGCAGCTTCTCTTGGCAACAATTCTGGCCGCAGATTGACTTCTGGCAGTTTGAAGAAATCAGCAATCGGTTCAATGTAGTCCATCATAAACAGCATGTCTAATTTGCGCTGAGCACTTTCGGAAATCTCTCTTTTGGCTTCTTGATACTGATCATAGACGTTGAGTGGGTGATGCTTTTTCAAAACTTCGGTGATGCCATATAGTCGTTCTTCTGGAGCGATCTGTTGCTTACGCATTACCTTATTGATGTCTTGGCGCACCTTGCCGCAAAGGTTGGTTAAAACGGCCAGGTACAGCACTTCTTTATTATTAAAGTGATGGTATAAGGCTGGTTGCGTAATCCCAATCTGTTTGGCAATATCTCTGGTTGAAGCGCCAGAAAAGCCCTTTTGCAAAAACAGAGTCGTAGCGGTTTTTAAGATTGCCTGGCGCGTTTTTGCCAGTTGTTCTGCACGTTTCATTTCAATAAATTCTCCCTTATTGGTTTCCCATATTAGTCAAAGTAATTCTCACACGAAAAGCCAGTTCTTGCAAGTTTGGGTTACCAATTCGCTAAAATAAAAGTCACCAAATCCCATTTTGGTAAATGGTGATTTAATGACTTTTAAGATTTGTCTATCAGGTTATTTATCGAGAACAACGTTTTTTAAGGCAACGCAATCAATTCCGGTTTGGCATCCCCGCGCTTATCCTTAAGGGTAATCTTGCCTTGATGCGATCCAATCACAACCTCATCGCCGCCTTGAACCGAGCCGGCCAGCAGAGCCTCACTAAGCGGATCTTCAACCAGATTTTGCAAGGCGCGCCGCAATGGACGTGCTCCGTATTCGGGATCATAGCCAGCTTTGGCAATCACGTCAATTGCCCCCGGCGTAAAGCGCAGCTTAATATCACGTTCAGCAATCCGTTTCGTGACCTTACCGGCCAAAAGCTTGACAATCTGGTGCAGTTCTTTTTCATTCAATGAATGGAAGATTACCGTTTCATCGATTCGGTTCAAGAATTCGGGTCTAAAATGCAGCTTCAACTGCTGTTTGATGGCAGACGACATTGCCTGATAATCATGAGCCATATCCGAAGCACCAAAGCCAACCTGCTTTTCGTCTTGCAGCTGTGTTGCCCCCAGGTTGGAAGTCATAATCAAAATCGTATTGCGGAAATCTACGCGCCGCCCTTTAGAATCCGTCAGATAGCCGTCATCTAAAACCTGCAGCAACAGATTGAATACGTCTGGATGAGCTTTTTCGGCCTCATCAAGCAATACGACACTGTATGGATGCTGACGAACCTTTTCTGTCAACTGGCCACCCTCATCATAGCCGACATAGCCAGGTGCTGCGCCAATCAAACGACTGACGCTGTATTTTTCCATATATTCAGACATGTCAACGCGAATCATGTTGTTTTCCGAACCAAACATCGCTTCTGCCAATGCCTTAGCCAATTCAGTCTTGCCGACACCAGTAGGACCAAGGAACATAAATGAACCAATGGGACGGTTGGGATCCTTAAGCCCGCTGCGTGCCCGTCGAATTGAGCGTGCAATCGCAGAAACGGCCTCGTCTTGACCAATCACGCGCTGATGCAGCACGTGTTCCAGATTGATCAAACGGTCGCTTTCTGATTTCTGCAGTTGCGTCAATGGCACACCCGTCCATTCCGCAACTACCTTAGCGATGTCTTCGGCGCCAACATGCAGCTGATATTGGTCAGCCTGCTCTTGACGTCGCTTTTCTTCCTCAGCCAACCGGGCCTTGATGGTTAATTCGGCCTGCCTGAGTTGAGCCGCTCGATCAAAGTTTTGCTGCTCGATGGCCTGTTCTTTTTCTTCACCCAACTGACGCAGCTTGGCTTGCTCACCTGCCAGGGGCGACGTCTTTTCTTCAGCCTCAATCCGGACCATGGCTGCCGCCTCGTCCATTAAATCAATGGCCTTGTCCGGTAGAAAACGACTCGTCAGATAGCGCGTCGACAGTTTAACGGCTGCTTCAAGTGCCTCATCGTCAACTTTGACATGATGATGCTCCTCATATTTTGGCCGCAGACCTTTTAGAATCTTTAATGCATCTTCTGCAGTCGGCTCTTCGACTTGAACCGTAGCAAAACGTCGTTCTAAGGCTGCGTCTGATTCAATGTATTTTTGATACTCATCAAGCGTCGTAGCCCCGATCGTCTGCAGTTCACCACGGGCCAGGGCTGGCTTTAAGATGTTTGAGGCATCAATTGCCCCTTCGGCACCACCAGCTCCAACCAAGGTATGCAGTTCATCGATGAATAAAATCACATGACCATCATGGTAAATCTCGTTAATGATTTTTTTCAGGCGATCCTCAAACTCACCACGATACTTGGTACCGGCAACCAAAGATCCCATATCCAGCATCATCAGTCGTTTATCAGCCAGCTCTTCGGGAACCCGACCGGCTACGATCCGTTCAGCAAGGCCTTCAACAATCGCTGTTTTACCAACCCCAGGCTCACCAATCAGAACTGGGTTGTTTTTGGTTCGCCGACTGAGAATCTGAATGACTCGTTTAATTTCACGATCACGGCCAACTACCGGATCCATGCCGCCACCACGCGCAATCTGAGTAAGATCGCGCGCCAGCTTATCCAGCGTTGGCGTCCCCTGAACCTCACCATCACTGCTATCGTCTTCACTTGGACGTCGCCTTGGCGCACGTCGCTGCTGATTTTCAGCAATTCCCAATCGTCTTAACAGAATCCGCCGCGCCTGCTTAGGGTTGACGTCTAGATTGTTCAAAATTCGTGACGACAAAATTGCGTCATCACTCAAAAGTGCCAGCAATAAATGCTCAGTGCCAATCTGAGGAGCCTGCAGTCGTTGTGCCATCTGGCTAGCCAGTGCCAGAATACTGCGCAGCTTGGGTGAGTCCGGCAGGTAGGTATCGCGATCAACTTCTTGCATCGTGCCATAGCCGGTCAGACTTTCAATTTCTTCTCTGATGTCATCACTGGTAATGTTGAATTGACTTAAAACACGGCCGGCAATACTATTGGAAACCATACTCAAAGCCAGCAGCAGATGTTCGGTCCCCACGGCCTGATGCTTAAAGTAATGTGCCTGTTCTTGGGCAATCTGCAAAACGTTTTGTGCACTTCGGGTGTATGAATTATTGTCCATTAAATCACCGTCTCTTTCTCTCTAGCTTTCAAAACGCAGTCGGTTCAGCAGCGAGGTTAGGACCCGAGCCCGCAGCTGATTTTCCTTAACCCGACTATCCAGTTTCAAGGTCTGTTTGGCAACCATCACCATCATCAGATCACCCTCGCGTCGTGTAACGACTTTTTCTTCATATAAGGTTCTAATGACATCGAAGGCATCGCGTTCACTGATCGAATCACCAATCGCATTGATCAGCATATCCAAGACGTCAACATCATCCAGTAGATTAATGCGCTCAATCCGGATATAGCCGCCACCGCCACGCTTGCTTTGCACCAGATAGCCATTCTGCAGAGTAAAGCGAGTCTTAATTACATAATTGATCTGTGAAGGTACCACGTCAAAATGATTGGCAACCTCCGAGCGACGAATTTCAATCTGTTCTGAGTTACCAAGAATCTCTTTGAGGTATGCCTCAATAACATCTGATATACTGCGGTCTTCCAAAGTTTCGCCCCCTCGTTCTTCATCTGACTAATATTGACCTTAATTCTACCATATATACTTGAAAATATCTGGGCGAAAGAATCAAAAAAGTCCACCGCTATTAAAACAGCGGTGAACCTTATTTTTAGGATTGCCAGGAACTGCTTATCCCAGCCATTATTCGATTACTTGTTGTGAACGAAGTCAACGACGTTCCGGCCAACCACTTTGTTGTCCTTCAGTTCTTGAATCATATCGTTGATTTCTTCCAGCTTGCGAGTCTTAACGATTGGGTGAACCTTGCCTTCAGCACCGAATTGGAAACATTCAGCCAAGTCTTGACGAGTACCAACCAGAGAACCGGCAACTACGATCCCATCCAGAACCGTCTTAGCAATGTTCAATTGCATGTCACCCTTTGGCAGGGCAACGGCAACCAGCTTGCCATCTGGACGCAGAGAGTCAACAGCTTGGTCAAAGGCAGCTGGCGTAACGGCCGTAACAACAGCTGCGTGAACGCCGCCAACCTTTTCTTGGATCTGTTCGTCAACATTGCCGTCGTGACGGTTGATCAGGACTTCAGCGCCTTCCTTCTTGGCAGCTTCCAGCTTGTCAGGGTTACCGTCAACGGCAACAACGTGAGCACCAAATACGTTGTGAGCAAATTGGATACCCAGGTTACCCAGACCACCAGCACCAACGATTGATACCCATTGACCTGGCTTGATGCCGGAAACCTTCAGAGCCTTGTACATCGTAACACCGGCACAAGTCAGAGAAGTAGCCTCTACTGGGTCCAGGCCTTCTGGTACCTTAACTGCATAGTCAGCAGGTACGATGCATTGTTCAGCCATGGCACCATCAGCAGTGTAGCCGGCGTTCAGAACGTTGCGGCAAAGCGTTTCACGGCCAGTCAGACAGTATTCACAGTGACCACAGCCCTTGAAGAACCAAGCGATGGATACCCGGTCGCCGACTTTCAGGCTGGTAACGCCAGGAGCAACCTTGGATACACGGCCAACACCTTCGTGACCGATGATCGTACCAGGCTTCTTGCCAAAGTCACCAGCAGCAACGTGCAGGTCAGTGTGGCAAAGACCACAGTATTCCATGTCAACCAGTGCTTCACCTGGCTTCAGGTCACGCAGCGTTACATCCTTGACGTCAACGAAACCATCACAGTTTTCACGAATAACAGCAGCTTTCATAGAGCAAAATCTCCTTTGCAATCATTAGATTTCCTTTACAGCCACTATCTTAGCAGATTCAGCTCCATTTGGAAAGTGAATGTTTGCACATTTAAACTAGACCATTTAATTAGAAAGTGGCTATTTAGGCGTAATCAAGGCGTTTACAGCTACCTAAAGCACTTTCAAAATTATTTTTGATTTGTGCAGATATACACTTATCAAAAATAAGCAAAGGCTTTCAAGATGGTTAAAAAGTATAAATCGGCAAGATGCTACGATTGATTTTATAGACATAATTACCATTAATATCCAGTTTTAATTTTCGTTGGTTGTCTCAGTTCAATAAGCGGATTATTATAATGTTACCGCTACCAAAAATGATACGGAGGAAACAATCATGGAACAAACCTTTGTCAACGGCAAGATCTTTGTCGGTACCAGCGAGACTGATTTTACTACTGCCTTTAAAGTCAAAGACGGCCGCATCAGTTGGATTGGCCAGACTGATCAGATTGATGATCCAGACGCCATTGATCTGCATCAGCAGACCGTTTTGCCAGGCTTAATTGACTGTCATACCCATCCAAAATATATTGCCGATGCTCTTCATGGTACGGCCTGCACGCCACCCAATGTCAACAGCATCAAAGAAATGATCACTGCACTCAAACAGTCGCCACAGCTTGGTCAAGGACCCGATGTCTGGATCGAAGGCTGGGGATTTGATGAAACCAAATTAGCTGAGCACTGCTCACCAACCGTTGATGATCTTGATCAGGTTACGACTGAACAGCCAATTTTCATCTATCGGTCTGATTGTCACTCATCGGTCGGCAATTCTAAAGCCTTGGAACTAGCTGGCATTGATAAAGATACGCCGGATCCCAAGGGTGGTAAGATTGAGCACTTTGCCGATGGGCGTCCCAATGGTTTTATGCGCGAGGTAGCTGCCAGTCAGCTGCTGATTCGTGCCAAATCGGCTCAAAGCTATGCCGGCGATGTCCAAAATATGGTCAACAGTTCAACGCACTATCTTAAAAACGGCATTGTAGCCATCGGTGAGATGATGGGACGCTTAAAGCCATACACCACGCTGCAGCTTTATCAAGATGCCGTTAAACGAGGTTTTACTCCACGCGCTTCGATTTATTATGTATATGATGAGCTGGATCCAGGTCAAAGTCTGGAACCAGTTGGCAACGATCAGCTAAGAGTCGCCGGTATCAAGATCTTTATGGATGGCAGCATCTCTGGTGAGACTGCAGATAATTCGATTCCTTACCCATCCGGCAAGCGCGGTGTCTTGTTGACCAATCAGGCGAAGCTAAAAACTGCGGTTGAATTTGCCAAAAAGCATCATCTGCAGGCGGCCATTCATGCAATGGGCGATGCAGCAATTCAGCTGGTTTTGGATACAACCTGCAATATGGAGCCATGGCTGGATGACATGCCTTCGATTCGAATCGAACATGCCTCGTTGCTGAGCGATCAGATGTTTGATCAAATCAATCACGCTAAGATGCACTATGGACTTTCTACGCAGCCAATCTTTTTCTTTGCTGAAGACGAGTCATATCGTACCTACCTGACTCCCGAGCAGTTCAAGCAGGCCTATCGAATCAAATCGATGCTTAATTCCAATGCACTGACGACGTTAAGTTCCGATGCGCCATGTACGCCATGGGCTGAACCAGACAGCCCGTTTTACAGTATCTACGCAGCTGTGACACGCCGCGCAGCCAATGATGACGTGGTTAATGAAGCAGAAGCAATCAGTGTCCCTCAGGCCATTCTTGGTTATACCAAATGGGCAGCTGAGATTGGCGGCTTTACTCATAATGGAACACTGGAGGTTGGCAAGTCGGCTGATTTCGTCATTCTCAACAAGGATATCTTTACCGTACCAGCAGACGAGCTGACTCAAGTCCGTGCAAAAGAAACCTGGTTTAAGGGTCAGTGTGTCTACCGTAATAATGACTAACACCATCATCTTGTTTGAGTCCACTTTACTTTGACAATTGATTACCAATTCAAACGATCTCGAGTAATAGTTTCTTGACTCAAAACACAAAAAAGAGTGAGAAAAAACTCCAATCTCATGCCTTGAGACTGGAGTTTTTATTTCACGCAACAAAAAAAGCGGAAGACGGGATTCGAACCCGCGACCCCCACCATGGCAAGGTGATGTTCTACCACTGAACTACTTCCGCAAGAGATGCACCCAGAAGGAGTCGAACCTTCAACCTTCTGATTCGTAGTCAGACACTCTATCCAATTGCGCTATGGGTGCATAATGAATATTCAATTCAAGCGGAAGACGGGATTCGAACCCGCGACCCCCACCATGGCAAGGTGATGTTCTACCACTGAACTACTTCCGCATAATGTTTATATGAATCGGGAATACAAGATTTGAACTTGCGACCTCTTCGTCCCGAACGAAGCGCTCTACCAAGCTGAGCTAATTCCCGATCAATGCACCCAGAAGGAGTCGAACCTTCAACCTTCTGATTCGTAGTCAGACACTCTATCCAATTGCGCTATGGGTGCATAAAAATAATGGAATCAAGCGGAAGACGGGATTCGAACCCGCGACCCCCACCATGGCAAGGTGATGTTCTACCACTGAACTACTTCCGCAACTGCTGTTTAATTTTGCTGATATCGTATCAACAGTTATATATATTACCGATAAAAACGTTTAATGTCAATACTAATTTGATATTTTCGTTAATTATTCCGATATTTATTAATTCCTTCTTTTATGAAACCAATTCAGCATATTCACTCAGGCTGACATCTGGAAGCGATTACTAAACAGCGTTATAATTAAGACAAAATTTGGAGAAAGGAGCTGAAAATTATGAAAAAATTTTCGCATCGACAGAAATTGTTCATGATTTTAGCTGTCGCCTTAGTAGCAGTTCTCCTGCAATACGTTTTTAAGCAGGCGCTTGCTGCCCAGATTTTGGTAACCATCGTGGGGGCGGGGATCGCGCTTTCGATGCTGATTGAGATGATCCACACTCTCAAAAATGGTCGCTATGGCGTTGACCTGCTGGCAATCATTGCCGTTGTCTCCACCCTAAGCGTTGGTGAGTATTGGGCCGCCATGGTGATATTAGTAATGCTGGTCGGCGGCGATGCTTTGGAAGACTATGCCTCTCGTAAGGCCAACTCTGAGCTTAAGGCATTGCTTGACAACTCACCGCAGTCTGCTCACCGGCTGATAAACGAGCAGATCGAAGACGTGCATGTCGACCAGGTTAAGGTTGGCGATACGATCATCGTTAAGCCTGGCGAGCTGGTGCCAATTGATGGTGAGATCATTAAAGGCAATACACAAGTCAACGAATCATCGCTGACCGGTGAATCAAAGCCAATCGATAAGCAGGTTGGCGATCAGGTAATGTCAGGCTCGCTAAACGGCGATCAGGCAATCGTCATTAAAGCAGTTAAATTAGCGCGTGACAGTCAGTATCAAAAGCTGGTGGCCCTGGTTAAAGAAGCGGAGAACACCCCTGCTCACTTTGTCCGTTTGGCAGACCGCTATGCCGTTCCCTTTACTGCGGCAGCACTTGTAATTGGCGGCATTGCTTGGATCATCAGCAAAGATCCCAGCCGTTTTGCTCAAGTAATGGTTGTCGCCTCACCATGCCCGCTGATTTTAGCTGCTCCGGTTGCCATCGTTTCGGGGATGAGTCGGGCCTCACGCAGCGGGATCATCATCAAAACTGGCAGCGTCCTGGAAAAAATGGCGCATCCAAAAACAATGGCCTTTGACAAAACCGGTACGATTACCAGCGGCCAGCTGACCGTTGATCATCTTGAGCCTGCCGAGGGAGTCGACATTAAGGAACTGTTGCACTTTGCCGCCAGCGCCGAGGAACAGTCGCCACATATCCTTGCCCGTTCAACCGTTGCCTATGCCCAAGAACACCAGATTCCGCTTAGTTCTGCCAGTGAGCTAAAAGAAGTCGTCGGCAACGGTATCTCAGCAATCGTTGACGGCCGACAAGTCAAGGTCGGCAAGCTGCTCTTTGCTGACCCGGATACGACCCACAAGCCGCTGTCACAGACCGCAATCTATGTTAGTGTAGATGATCAGTACTGGGGCTGTGTAATTTTCCAAGATCAGATTCGTCCTGAAGCGCCACGTACTATGGAACAGCTGCGTCAGCTAGGCGTTAAGCACCTGGTTATGCTGACTGGCGATCAAAAAGCTATTGCTCAGCATGTTGCTAAGCTGGTCGGTATCCATGAGGTGAAAGCTGACCTATTGCCCGAACAAAAAATTGCCGCTTTAAAAAACGTTCCTGAAGATCGTCGTCCTGTCGTAATGGTCGGTGATGGCGTCAATGATGCACCCGCGCTGGCAACTGCCGATGTTGGGATCGCCATGGGTGCTCACGGATCTACTGCAGCCAGTGAATCAGCGGATCTGGTAATCGTTAAAGATGACTTGAACCGGGTTGCCATTGCCGTTACGATCTCACAAGAAACCATGCGTATCGCTCAACAGGCCGTCTTGATCGGTATCGGTATTTGTACAACCCTGATGCTGATTGCCGCATTTGGCATCATTCCTGCCTTTATTGGGGCAATGCTGCAAGAAGTGATCGATACCGTTTCGATTCTTTGGGCATTAAAAGCTCGTCACGGAATATCCGGTATTGATGATTAATATCAAAAAACAGCGTTGTGTTGGACTATAAAGCCTTCGCAACGCTATTTTTATGATTTGATTATTCATCAGCGATTACCGAACTGAGCTTTTGAATTGCTCCGACATCCCCAACGACTGAGATATGATCGCCATAACGAAGCATGTCGTCGGCTTGTGGCAGTTTGTTGACCTGCTCACCACTGACAATGGCAATCACGTTGACTTGATACGTATCGCGCAAATTGAGCTCTTTTAGCGTATGATCGCAAAAATCACTGCTTTTAACTTCGATTTCAGCCAGCGTCAGCTCATGATTCAAGATCAAATAGTTGGCAATATTTAAATGCAACTGATGAAACACCATTCGTCTGGCCATATCACGCTCTGGCCGTACGACATAGTCAGCGCCGATTTTTTCCAGCACCCGCGCGTGATTTTCATTTTCAGCCTTGCAGATAATGTTTCTGGCACCTAATTCCTTAACAATCAAGGTTGCCATGATACTGGCCTGGATATTGCCTACTGAAATATAGACGTTGTCAAAACTGCCCAGATCAAGCTCGCGCATCGCTTCTTCATCTTGAGCATCGGCAATGACTGCTCGCGTTACCATATTGGCATATTCATTCACGACATCTTCGTTTTTATCAATTGCCAAAATGTCCTGATGTGCCTCGGCCAAAGTTTCACAGACCGAACTGCCGAACTGGCCGATGCCAATTACTGCATAGTTGTTTTTATTAGCCAATCAAAACCCCTTCTTCCGGATAGCGATAGTTCTTTTGCTTTGGATGAGCATTTAAAATCGTAAACATTACGGTATAAATTCCAACCCGACCGATAAACATCAATGCCATAATGATCAGTTTGCCAAATAAATTCAAATGTGGCGTGACCCCCATGCTGATACCTGTCGTTCCAAAAGCAGCCATAACTTCAAAAATAATGTCTTCCAAAGTAAAATCAGCTGGCAAATGCTGCGTCAGACACAACAATAAGATGGCCGCGGCAAGAATTGCAAAAGCAACAAAAACCAGCGTCAGTGCCCGAAAAATATTTTCTTCTTTAAAGCGTCGTCTACCAAAAACCGTATCGCGCTGACCTTTTAAAGTGGCAATGCTCTGCAGCGTCAATAGCCCAACCGTAGTCGTTTTGATCCCGCCAGCCGTTGAACCAGGCGTACCGCCAATAAACATCAGAATCACCGTGACCGCAATGCCAGCTGGTGAAAGATTTCGATAGGAAAAAGTCGTCAGACCAGCTGTCCGCGGTGTGATTGCCATAAAAATAGTATTAATAAAACGGTACTCAACCGACATGTGCGGAAACTGGGCCGCCAGATTATCTTCAGTTAAAAGATAGCTCATCAGCGATAATATTAGGATAATTACGCCAGTCGACAATGCCAGTGAAGTATGCAGCGACAACCGATGCTTTTTTCGATAAAGCAATAGATCTCGCCAAACTAAAAAACCAAATGAGCCGGCAATAATCAAAACTGCCATGATAAATAAGACATAGGTATCATCAGCAAATAATGCCAGGCTGTTGCCAAACAGATCAAAACCAGCGTTACAAAAAGCTGAGATTGAATGAAAGATACTGTACCATAACCCTTTGACCAAGCCAAACCGACGACCAAAATCAGGCCACAGCAATAGCGCGCCTAAAACCTGAATAATCAGTGAAAGGCCAACGATTAGATTTACAATAGTAATCTGTGCTGGCGACTGCAAGTTCAGTGATTCTTGAGCCAACAGACGTGCTGAAAGCCTAATCTTTTGACGTGCAAACAAAAACATCATGATCGCAAACGTCATAAAACCCAATCCGCCAATCTCAATCAAAGCTGTAATTACCAGTTGACCAAATAAGGACCAATGAGTCGCCGTATCAACCAGCGTCAAACCAGTCACGCAGGTTGCACTGGTTGCGGTAAAAAATGCCGTCATAAACGATGAATCCTCGCCAGGCTTGACGGCAATCGGCAGCATCAAAAGCAGCGTACCGATCGCAATCACGATCAAGAACCCAAACGTCAAGGCTTTTGAGAATGAAAGGCGATAACGACCAAACGTGATCATTTTTATGGCTTCCTTTCCCGATTAAAACTTCTAAGAACAACTATATCAGCGATTAGATGCAAAATAAATCAAAAAACGACTGTACCTTGCTTCGGGACAGCCGTTTGATAATAATGCGGATGAAGGGACTCGAACCCTTACATCATAAGATACAAGAACCTAAATCTTGCGCGTCTGCCAATTCCGCCACATCCGCAAGTAAAGCATAAAAAATGGAGGATACAGGGCTCGAACCTGTGACCCTCTGCTTGTAAGGCAGATGCTCTCCCAACTGAGCTAATCCTCCATGCCAGACATATAACTAACAAAGTTATTATATATGTCCAACTTAGCTTTGTCAAGCTGCTTTATTTTAGCTGCAGCTCCGCCAGCTTGTCGTCAACCATCGTCAAAACCTGTTCAGCAGCCTTGGGATCCTCAACAAAATCAAGCTGATCACCATCAATCAGCATCTTGGGACTTTCGTCATAACTGGCATACCAGTCAACATAGCGTTGATTCAACTCACGATAGTATTCATACAGACTAGGATCATTTTCGAGCTGTTCAAACGAACGACCGCGCTTCTTAATCCGTTTAAGCATCGTCTCAAACGATACCTGAATCCCAATCAAAAGACTTGGCGCCTTGGTATGCACTTCTTGCGGCAGCTCTTCCATCATATTATTCAACAATGAGGCATAGATATCGGCCTCGGTCTGAGTGGCCCGGCCAAGATCCGCATTCAATCGAAACATCAAGGCATCCTCAAAGATGGAGCGATCCAAGACGTTTAAGTCATTATCAAACGAATTCTTAATCTCGGCCAGCCGTTTGTTTAAAAAGTAGATCTGCAGCAAAAAGCCATATTTTTTAGGATCTTTATAAAAAAGCGGTAAAATCTCGTTGTCATCAACCGACTCATAAAAAGCCTGACTTCCTAAATGGTCAGCCAGCATCCGCGTCAAGCTGGTCTTACCTGCACCAATGGTTCCCGCCAGTACAATCATTCCATTTACCCCTTTGCTTTGTTTTTCTAAAAAGACACGAGCTACATTGTATCATCTTTGGACCGTAATCGTGAGTAAAATATTTTTCAACAAACTATCATTAATGTTGTCCTGCATCGTAAAAGCAATCTGATCAAGGATTTTACTCTATAAAATATTTTTTAAAGCAACGTATAAAAATCCTCGCCAATTTGACGAGGATTTTTTGACTACTTAGCTTCGTTTTCAGATTCAGGAACAAATGATTCGCTATTGTTGCTCCGCGATAAATCAACATCTTTGAGCGGAATCACGTGTGTTTTATAGCGAACCTTGTAGTAGATAAACAAGATCAAAAACAGTGGTACAGCCATGTAGGTAATGGCAATATTTGACCAGTCCATCTTGATAAAGGCATCGATGTTTTGACCACACATAACGATCACACACAAAATCAACGCAAAGATCGGGCCAAATGGAAACAGCGTGGCATGATACTTCAGCTCACTGACCTTGTGGCCTTGTGCGATGAAAGCACGCCGGAACCGCAGATGCGAAATAGCAATCCCCAGCCAGGCAATAAAGCCGCACAGCCCAGAAGCACCAATCAGGTAGTTATAAGCTTCTGGTCCGATAAACTGTGTCAGATAAGCCAGACAAGAAACAACCATGGTACCAAGCAGTGCATAGATCGGGATTCCCCGCTTATTAACATAACCAAAGATCTTCCAAGCGTAACCTTCTCGTGCTTGTGAGAACAGCATCCGCGTTGAGGCATACAAACCAGAATTGGCCGCTGAGGTTACAGCCGTTAAAATAACCGCGTTCATAACACTGGCAGCAGCCGCCATCCCTGCTCGCTTAAAGACAATCGTAAATGGACTCATCGTAATGTTTTGTACGTCTGAGTTCAACAGGTTCTTGTTGGTGTATGGCAGAATGCAGGCAATCACAAAGATGGCAAAGATGTAGAACAGCAAAATCCGCCAGAAAGTTGAGTGAATCGCCTTGGAGACCGACTTTTCTGGCGTAGCGGCTTCACCTGCCGTGATCCCAATCAATTCAGTCCCTTGAAATGAGAAACCAGCCACCAGGAACACGCTTAAAATGCCTGACCAACCATGAACAAATGGTGCATCCTTGTAATGGAAATTCTTTAAACCAACTGGTCCTTGACCGCCCATAATTCCAAAGATGATGCAGACCCCAACGATCAAGAAAATCATGACCGTTACGACCTTGATCAAAGACAGCCAATACTCAGTCTCACCATAAGAGCGCACCGACAGATAGTTGATCAGAAAAATAGCAATCAAGACAAACGTACTGAACAGCCAACTTGGGAAATGAGGCAGCCAGTATTGGAAAACCAGCCCAGCCGTCGTAACGTCAACTGGAATCGTAATTGCCCAGTTAAACCAGTAGTTCCAGCCCATAGCAAAGCCTAGTGCCGGATCAACGAACTTAGTTGAATAAGTGGCAAATGAGCCTGATACCGGAATGTAGGTGGCCATTTCTCCTAGACTGGTCATCAAAAAATAAACCATGATCCCCATAATGGCATAGGCGGCCAATGCACCACCTGGCCCGGCTGTTGAGATCGCCGAACCACTGGCAATAAAAAGCCCCGTCCCAATCGTACCGCCAAGAGCAATCATTGACAGATGCCGAGTCTGCAGCGTTCGCTGAATATGACCCGTATTGCCTTCATGACCGTTTTCACTCATGAAAAAATCCTCCTCAAATTTACTGGCGAGAAAGGCAAACAAAAAGAGCCGGCAAGCAAGGTCTTCCCTGCTTGTCGACTCAACTTGACTTCGTAATTGTTGAATCAATCATGGAAGCGCCCCGCAGAATTTTCTGCGACAGTCCGTAATCTATTTGACTACGGCCCAACGCGCAAGGTCTTCAGTCAAAGCGCGTTTCGGCGAGCAACCCTTTCAGCCAGGCATTGATTCTGAAGCATCCAGCCTAGTCTACTAATGAGACTCGCACCTCTTCTCTTTTACATATTAATTGATTATAACTCACTTTTGATTTTAAGCAAGTTTTAATTTTTCTATTTAATTTCCTTACCGTCAGCAGTAATGTACTTTTCACCACGCGAACTACGTGATAGATCAGCTTCCTGCAACGAAAGCAGACGCGTCTTGTAGCGAACCTTGTAGTAGATGAACAAAATCAAAAAGATCGGAACTGCCATGTAGGTGATTAAAATGTTATCCCAATCCAGATGGATGAAGGCTGGGATGTTTTGGCCAACGATGACGATCATACAAAATATGAAAGCAAAGATTGGCCCAAACGGGAACAGCGTGGCATGGTATTTTAATTCACTCAGTTGATGTCCCTGGGCAACAAAGGCCCGCCGGAACCGATAGTGAGCCATTGCAATTCCCAGCCAGGCAATAAAACCAGATAGCCCGGAAGCATCGATCAGGTAGTTATAGGCGTTGGTACTGACAAAATGCAACAGGTAGATAGCCAACGAAACCGCCATCGTCCCCAGCAGCGCGTAGATTGGAATCCCCCGCTTATTAACGTAGCCAAAGCCTCTCCAAGCATAACCTTCACGTGCTTGTGAGAATAGCATCCGCGTTGAAGCATACAAGCCTGAGTTGGCTGACGAGATCACGGCCGTCAGAATAACGGCATTCATCACACTGGCAGCAGCCGCTAAACCTGCCCGCTTAAAGACAATCGTAAATGGCGACATTGCCACGTCCTGAACGTTGCTGCTCAACAGGTTCTTGTCAGTATATGGCAAAATGCAGGCCATCACAAAAATTGACAGGATATAGAATAGCAAGATCCGCCAGAAAGTCGAGTGAATGGCTTTCGGCACGGATTTTTCCGGCGTTGCGGACTCGCCAGCCGTAATCCCAACCAGCTCAGTCCCTTGAAATGACATCCCAGCCACCAAGAAGACGGTCAGAATGCTTGGGAAGCCGCCGACAAATGGCGCTTTCTTATAGTGGAAGTTCCTTAGGCCGATTGGTCCTTGACCGCCCATGATCCCAAAAATAATCATGAAACCAACGATCAAGAAGACTACAATCGTTACGACCTTGATGATTGACAGCCAATACTCGGTCTCACCATAGGAGCGTACTGACAGATAATTGATTAAAAAGATTACCAGCAAAACAGAGCCGCTAAAAATCCACTCGGGAAACTTAGGCCACCAGAACTGAATAATGACCCCTGAAGTAACGGCATCAACAGCAATCGTAATCACCCAGTTCAGCCAATAGTTCCAGCCCATGGCAAAACCCAGCGCCGGATCAACAAATTTGGTACAGTAAGTGGCAAACGATCCCGTCAGCGGAATGTAGGTAGCCATCTCACCCAGGCTGGTCATCAAAAAGTAAACCATGATCCCCATCATGCTGTAGGCTACCAGAGCCCCACCAGGTCCGGCCGTTGAGATTGCCGAGCCACTGGCAATCATCATCCCGGTACCAATCGAGCCACCCAGGGCAATCATCGACAGATGCCGAGTCTGCAGCGTCCGTTTCATATGGCCGGAATTGCCAGGCATTGTCTGACTTTCCGCGCCGCCTTTCTTTGCCTCTCCACTCATCGTAAATGGATTCCTCCTCTATGACAATTTCGAGCGCCTATTATACATTTCTCATGGATAAAGTATAAGGTGTGTATACTTAACATGATTAAACATTTTAGCGCATTTCAAGCAAAAAAACCATATTGATTGGACTATCTGCCCAAATTGGCTTATTTGCGACAACGAAAAGATTATACACTAAAGTAAATATTTAAACAAGTTTATGCATGTAATTACAAAGCTTTAACCATTTTTAAATAACCGTTTTCATTACCGACCTGATCGAAACCGAGCTTTTTCAATAAAGATTGCGAGCGAATATTTTCGCTGGCCACATCCGCATGCAAAAGCTTAAACTCGCTATTTTTTGCCAATGCTGGTAAGACGTTTGCCAACGCCTCAGTCATGATTTCATTTCCCCAGCAGCTTTTTTTCAGCAGATATCCCAGCGCTGCCATTTTTGAACACAGCTGACCATCATCTGCATATATCGAGAATAAGCCAATCAAACCAATTAATTGATTATTTTGATCGTTAATCAGCAAAAGCTGCTTTTGACTAAGCCAATTACTGACTGCCCAGCTGCGTATCATCTGATCGTTGGGCAGCTGCAGCCCGCTTAGTCTAACCAGTTCATCATCTTTCAACAGCTTTAAAACTGCCTGCAAATCATCATTACTACCTTGATAAATTTGCAGACGTTGGGTCTTAATTGACCAAAGTAATCGTTTCTGCATTATAATTTCACCTACCAAGATCTTTTTAGGAGTCTTTTTTAATGAAAATCATTCAAAAAAATCTAAGCACCAATAAATATCAAACCAAGGCGACTCTAACTGGCTATCTGCAGACGCCGGTTCCCAAGTCGCCAGTACAGCAGTTTCGGCCGCTGATCTTTGTTCCAGGCGGTTCAATGACCCACATTCCGGTTGAGCAATCCGAAAAAACTGCCCTGAGTTTTTCAGCAAGCGGTTTTCAAGTATTCATTCTGCGCTATACTTTCACCAGTGAACGGCAGCCAGTCTATCCAAATCCTTTGATTGATTTAGCACTTGCTGTGGCAATGATCAGAAATAATGCCGAAAAATGGCATCTCAAAGCCGATCAGCTGACAATCATGGGATTTTCTGCCGGCGGTCACGTTGCTGCACTGTACAATGATTACTGGCATGAAAAATGGCTGAGAAAAGCTAGCAACATGCCCGGTACTACTCTAAAACCAAATGCCGTTATTTTGGGTTATCCAGTTATTGATCTTAATCTCAATTTCCCCAAAGACGTAGCTACTCGCAATCAATGGACCGATGAGCCGGAACACTATAACGCTTCGATGCATGTTAACGCGCAAAATGCCCCAACCTTTATGTGGACGACTTTTACCGATCAAGTCGTTTCGGTTCAAAATACTCTCAATTATAGTCAGGCCTTGCTAGAGCATCAGATTCCCCAAGAGCTGCACGTGTTTGCGCACGGACCACACGGCATGGATATTGCCAATGCCATTGTCGCCCATCATGATGATGTTGACCAACCCCATGTCGCTCACTGGGTTGAACTGGCTTGTGAATGGATCGATGATCTTTTTGAATAGCATTTCCTGGGAAATATATCAAAAAACCCGGTGTCGATTTTGGACGACACTGGGTTTTTTATTTTAAAGTTTCGAATTGGACGTCATTTTCCAGCGATTTTTAACGTCGCCAGCAAACGTCAGATAAAGCGTTTCTGAAATCTGCAGCCAAGCATAAGTCAAAAGCATTGCCCCCACCGTGTCAAATGGATAGTGGGCATACAGATAGATGCGCGAAACAGCCACCAAAAAAACGGCTAAAATCAGCAGAAGCTGGCAGATCACCCGCACCGCAGATTTTTTGATCAATGGCACCACAATCAAAAACAGCACTGCTGCTATCAAAAAAAAGCTCACGACATGCCCACTAGGAAAGCTATAACCCTTGTCATGGCTCAGATGCTGCAGTGGACGATCTCTTTTGACCACGTACTTGATGATCAAACTCAACAGATCACCAACAATTAAAGTCATCCATGCCCAAAGTGCCGGCACCTTATACTTAAATCCCCACAAAAAGAAAGTAATAATCAGCATCCAGACAATATCCATCTTTGGACTCCCCAAAAATGCCACCACAACCATCAAGTGATAGGTCATATTCGGCGTGTGATTAGGGTTGGGTCCAAATAAGGCCTGAAAAACCGAGTCCAGTACCTGCAGGATCATCGAATTGCTCATTACCATGCCAGCAATGATCAGAAATAACACAAAGCTTACCATGAATCGTTTCCAACGATTCGGATCTTGTCCTATCAGCATTTTTAAAGCCCCTTTGTAGGATCTTGTCATGGCATCAGCCACAATAAATTTTATTATATCACATTCTAGCGATTACTTAAGTGACGTTCCGAAAATATCAATCGGTTGATCAGGTCGCCCAGGCCAAAGCCCAAGGTAATCGCACCGGCAATCACCAACACTTGATAAAGATAAACCAACGCTGTTGAATTGCTGCCTAATACAAAATAACGCACCATTTTATAGGCTTGGCCACCAGGAACCAATGGCACCAGTGCTGGAACGTTAAAGATGATCATCGGCATTTTTTGCCAGCGAGCTGCTGCCATACTCAAGATACCAATCATAATCGCTGCCAATAGATTGCTCAATGCCAGGCCAAGATGCAGCTGATAATAGATGATCCAATAAAAGGCCCAGCTGGCTCCACCGATTGCACCGGCAGAATGATAAGCTCGTTTGGGAACGTTTAGCAAGATTCCAAAACAGATCGTCGAAAGATCGGCCAAGACAAATTCAAAGACCAATCGAATCCAAAAATTTTCCATGATTGATTCTACCTCTTAAACATAGCGCAGCACCAAAACAATCGCACAGCCAATGGCAATTGCCGTCAAAGTGGCCTCAACCGCTCGCGACGTGCCACTGATCAGATCCCCCGACATCAGATCGCGGGCTGCATTGGTTAATGGTACGCCTGGAACCAGCGGCATGACGCAGCCAATGATAATGTCGTTGATATCATTGGCCCAATGCAGCTTAACGAAGGCTACGGCAAAAATCGCAATCACCAATGAGGTACAAAACTCGTTGACGAACTTTGCCTTAGAATGCTTACCCAACATCAGATAGACCAGATAGCTCAAAAAACCGATCAGTGCTGCAAATGGCGAATCATGAACATTACCGGTATAAACAATCGTCAAGGCCCAACTTAATACACCGGCCGCAACGCATTGAATAAAATCTGAGGTCTGCTGTGGCTGGTGATCAACCTTTTTTAAGCCATCGTAAAGCTCAATCAGATCAATTTTATGATCCGCAAATTGCCTTGATAAGCTGTTGACGGCCGCTACCTTATTAAGATTCAATTTTCGCTGGTGAATATCGATTACCTGCGTATTAGGCCGATGCTCAGCACAGGTAACGATCGCCGTCATCGTTGTAAAAGCCTCAAATTTTTTCAAGCCAGCGCTTTGTGCCATTCGCCGCATCGTGTCATTGACGCGCTCCATGTTTGAGCCATTTTCGATCAACAACCTTCCCGCTAGCAGACATGCAGTAATGGCAAGATTTTTTTCATTCTTGCTTTCCACTTTCAACCATCCATTTCTGATTTGATGCATAATCACGAATAAAATGACAAAAGGGTTCAATGCGGATACTGCCGCATCAAACCCAGACTCAAAGATCCGTTTTGTCTAGTTCTGCAAAAATTCCTGATTAACGAAAATATTATGCGAAGCCTTATATGAGATACTCAGCTGTTTGCCGTTATCCAGGCACTCAACCAAAATCGGCCCTTCAAACGGCTCGTGCTTGATGACCTTTACCTTGGCATGGAGCTTAAGGCCAACTTCATTTAAGTAAATCAGCAGCTCATGATTGTCCAAGAAGCGCTCAATGACAACCGTCTCACCATCCTTGGCGTCGGCTAACAGTCGATGGCTGACATTGTCAAACTTGCCATTGGCTGCTGGGATTACGCCCCCATGTGGACAGTACTTGGGATGATTTAAAAAGGCATCCAATGCCGTTGCCAAGCGATCACTGGTATTATGTTCCAAAACCTCAGCTTCGGGGTGAACGTCGGTCATGCTGTAGTGCAGATCATCAACCAGAAACGTTTCCCAAAGTCGGTGCTTTCTAACCAATTCAGCCGCATGCTTAATCCCTTCCGGCGTCAGAGCGATCCCATCATATGGTTCATGAGATACCAGCCCTTCTTCCGTCAGCTTGGTGATCATTTCTGTAACTGAACCGGCTGCGATGCCCAATCCCAGTGAAATTTCCTTGTTGGAAACCTTTTTATAGCCTCCACCCAGCTCAAAAATAATCTTTAGATAGTCTTCTTTCATCGGGGTCATGTTTTGTGCAGCTTCCTCCTAAAAATCAGCGGCAGTAAGTGTCGTTGAGCATTTAACCATGTATTTTTCCATATTGAAACTAATTAGATTATAACATATCATAAAAATGCAATTTGGAATACCTAAATCTATTTTTAGCTGTTTTTTTAAGGTGGGGGAATAATTTATGGAACGACCAAACGTTTCCAAGCAGCGTTTCTTGATCGTCACGCTACTCAATGTATTGATTACCGTTGTTGAAATCATCGGTGGACTGGTATCAGGCAGTCTGGCCCTCTTATCAGATGCCTTTCACAACTTGGGTGATTCAATTTCAATCGTATTGGGTTATTTTGCACAGGCCATCTCTAGTCGGCCTGAAAATCAACATCGTACTTATGGCTATCGCCGCGCTGAAATTCTCTCTGCCATGGCCAACAGCATCTTTTTAGTGGTGGTTTCGATTGCTCTGATCGTAGAAGCCGTTAAGCGTTTCAGCCATCCTGAACACATCAACGGCCGCATCATGCTGATCGTGGCTATTATCGGTTTGACTGCCAACCTGGTTTCGGCATTGCTTTTGCACAGTGGCAGTCACGACAGCTTAAACGTCAAGGCAACCTATCTGCACGTCTTAAGTGATGCCTTATCTTCAATTGCCGTAATTTTTGGCGGGATTATTTTAATGTTTTTCAACGTCACCTGGCTTGATCCAACCCTGACGATCCTAGTTGCACTCTACATCGCCAAAGAAGCCTTGCCAATCATTAAGCAGACTTTAAACATTCTGATGCAGTCATCACCTGATCTGGATTATGACGCCATCAAGCACGATCTGCTGCAGGTTCCTGGAGTCGTTGGCGTTCATCACGTGCATGCCTGGACAATCGATGAGCACCGCATCGTTTTTTCGGCTCACTTAAACTGCCATGATATGATGCTTAGCGAAGTTGAAAAGATCTATCTACAGGTTGAAAAAATTCTACATGACAAGTATCAAATCAGCCATACCACGCTGCAAGCCGAATGTCAGCGTGGCAAGGATGAGGAGCTCTTCAATCCAGCCGTTGATCACGACAAGCTCTGTTGATTAGATTCATTGCCAATAAATTTACACGTTTTTTACCAGATTGCTATTGCTTTATTATGTCAAGCGGCTATAATTCGGTTCGACTAATCAACAAGACAATCTTTTAAGAGGGGCAGATTGCAATAAATAACTTGAACAAATTTAATGACGCAGATTAAGCAAGAAGATCTCAATTGGAGTTCGCCAGT